>JAGQPV010000698.1 GCA_020426545.1 Planctomycetaceae bacterium | reverse complement strand
CATTTTCCAGAACGCCGGAGAGGAAGGGCAGACTCCCACGACACTGCTCAAACGGCTGGCCCGCTTCACCTTCGCTACCGACCTGCTGGGCGATTCGCTGCGGAAGGCGGTTGTTCCCGACGATGTCATCGAGGCGAAAAAGAACGGCGCCCGCTGCCTGTATTTCACCGGGAATGGCGTCCCCCTCGCCCAGCAGTGGGAGACCGTGGAAGAAGAGCTGAGCTTCGTGCGGATCTTCTTCCAGCTGGGCATCCGCATGATGCACCTGACCTACCAGCGGCGGAACATGATTGGCGATGGCTGTGGCGAAACAGGCGATGCCGGCCTGAGTGACTTCGGCCGGTCTGTCGTACGCGAGCTGAACCGCCAGGGCGTGATCGCCGACGTGGCTCATTCCGGCTGGCAGACCAGTCTGGAGGCAGCTCAGATTTCCGAACGGCCCATGGTCGCCAGCCACACCACCTGCGAAGCCCTGCACACCCACATTCGCTCCAAACCGGACCGAGTCATCCGGGAGATTGTCGAAACGGGAGGCTATGTCGGCATCTGCTGCATTCCCCGGTACCTCGGCGGACCGGGCGACATCTCCGCCCTGCTGGATCACATCGACCATGTGGTGCAGAAGTTCGGCCCCGAATATGTCGCCATAGGCACCGATGTCGCCTACACCTCCCGCAATGCGGCGGAAGAGAGAAAGAAGGTGCCCGCCCGGCCACGGACCCGCGAACCCTGGCGGTCTTTGTGGCCCGCCGACGATTATCGCACCACGGCCGCCGCCAACTCATCCCTCGCCTGGACCAACTGGCCGCTGTTTACCGTGGGCCTGGTACAGCGGGGCCATTCCGATGAAGTGATTCGTCAGATTCTGGGTGGCAATGTGATGCGGGTCGCCCGGGCAGCTCTCGAAGTCTGATTTCTGCTTTTCAGAATCGGCCGACTTCTCCCGCACTTGTTCTCCCGCTTCGCCCACGTTTCCGCAGTCCTGCTGCACCCTCAACCAGCTATCTGACTGACATGAACCAGCTGCTCCGGCACCCAGCCCCTCCGGAGCACCCTGCCCTGTACTGGAAAGAACTTCTGCAATGCACAACCGGCTCGTCTGTTCGGCCACTGGCCAGGAATATCCGGTCGATCGACTGCTCAATCTGTCAGACGCCGGCAAGCCGCTGCTGGCCCGATACGACCTGGCCTCCCTGAAAGACCAGTTCACGGTGGAATCAGTCTGGCAGAGAACGGTTCGTTCCATGTGGCGGTTCCAGGAAGTCCTGCCGGTGGACGATGCAGCCGACGCGGTTTCTCTGGGGGAAGGCTGCACTCCCCTGCTCAAGTGCCGTCAGGCCGGCCCCTTTGCTGACTTTTCCAGCCTGTACGTCAAAGATGAATCCTTCAATCCCACGGGCAGTTTCAAGGCTCGGGGCATGTCGGCTGCCATCACTCGGGCAAAGGCCCTCGGAGCCAGCGTCGTCGCACTGCCTTCTGCCGGCAACGCGGCGGGTGCAGCCACCTACTATGCGGCCGCGGCATAAATGAAATGCCGGCTGTTCATGCCGCGGGATACGCCCCCGGCAAACATCATCGAGTGCTGCGTCGCCGGGGCCGAAGTCTACCTGGTGAACGGGCTGATCAGCGACTGCGGGAAGCTGGTCAAACAGGGCTGCGAACGATTCGGCTGGTTCGACCTGTCGACCCTCAAGGAGCCGTTTCGCATCGAGGGTAAGAAGACCATGGGCTACGAGCTGGCATTCGATCTGGCCACGGCCAGAGACACCCGCACGCTGCAGCTGCCCGATGTCATCCTCTACCCCACGGGCGGAGGTACCGGGCTGATTGGCATGTGGAAAGCCTTCGACGAGATGGAACAGCTCGGCTGGATCGGCTCAGAGCGACCGCGAATGGTCGTCGTTCAGGCCGAAGGCTGCGCCCCCGTGGTCAGGGCTTTTGAATCCGGGGCCAGCCATGCGGAGCCATTCCCCAATGCGGCGACCGTCGCCTCCGGCCTCCGCGTTCCTGCTGCCATTGGCGATTTTCTGATGCTGAACGTCCTGCGGCAAAGCCAGGGCACGGCAGTGACCGTCACCGATGCGGCCCTCATGGAAGGCGTGCACGAACTGGCCGGAGAACAGGGGATCTACGCCTGCCCGGAAGGGGGAGCCGTCTGGAAAGCCGCCTGTCAGCTGCGGGACAGTGGCTGGCTCAGTCCGACGGAGACCGTCATGCTGTTCAACACGGGAACCGGGCTGAAATACAACCACCTGTTCCCGCCGCCGGAACTGCCCGTGCTGGATCACAACGATCCCGCCGCGCTCGATGGCATGAACTGACAGGAATCAGAGAGTGGCCGTGTCGGCAGCCGCCCAGCCTCCCGGGCGGTCACACCACGGACGAGCGATTCAGCGAATACCCGAAGTGAACCACCTGCTCAAACGGCAGAGTGCGCTCGAACTGACAGAAGACCTGCCAGCAGCCAGCTGCTTCGTCCCGGGCCGTACGCACCACCGTGGCCCGCGTATCGAATACGATATGGCTGTGGCTTTTCTTCAGCCGCAGGCCGAGCCGCTCTCCGTTAGCAGGCTGTTCCTTCAGAGTAAAAGCGGCCCCGCTCACGCTGATATCCAGCAGGTCGCCTTTTCGCAGTTCCGACTCCCGCTGCCAGGCAGCCCGGGCAGAACCTTCCGGACCATCAATCCGCGGACGGCTGACAATCACCTGACAGTGGCTTTCCCTGCGGGGAAAAGCGCGACGGTCCGTAGCTGCCATGCTCCCGGCCGGTCGAACTCCTGTTGAGGCGGCGTCGACTTCCGGCACAACGGTCCGTGGAGCATCCCCATCCGGATCAACGGGTCCGCTCCCGTCCGCGCGAACCAGAAAGCCGGAGGTACCGTCCGCATCGACCGGAAGCCGGCTGCTGGAATCCGTCGCCTGATCAGTCTTCCCGGACGCCAGACGCAGCAGGGCGGCAGCCACCCGGGAAGCGACCAGCATCCGCGGAACAGCCGGAGCGGGCAACCTTGTCACCTCGTGCCGCTGTTGAGTCTGGCGCAGCTGCCTCACGGGAGGAACCGGCAACTGCTGATATCGCAGGGACAGGCCGCGCAGCATCCCCTCTGCCATCGCCATTCCGGTGGCA
>JAGQPV010000697.1 GCA_020426545.1 Planctomycetaceae bacterium | reverse complement strand
CGATCCACCGGGCCAGCCCGCGGCGGGAGCGGCCCTTCCGGGCGATCAACTGTGCGGCGTTGCCGAAGTCGCTGCTCGAATCCGAACTGTTCGGTCATGCGAAAGGGGCGTTTACCGGGGCGGACAGAGACCGGCCTGGAGCCTTCGAGTCCGCAGATGGTGGCACGCTGTTTCTGGATGAAGTCGGTGAGTGCGATCTGGAAACTCAGGCCAAGCTGCTGCGGGTATTGCAGCCGCTGAACAGAGAGGGGCCAGCTGTTCGCCGGGTCAGCCGGATTGGTGAAGAGAGGGACCGCCGATGCGATGTGCGGATTGTCGCCGCCACTAACCGCGATCTCCACCAGGCCATTGCCGCGGGAACCTTCCGTGAGGATCTGTATTATCGGCTGGCGGCCGTCACGGTCACCCTTCCACCGCTGCGGGACCGTCGCAGCGACATCCCGCGGCTCGCGGAATACCTGCTAAGGCAGATCAACCGCCAGTTCGCTCTGGAGGAACCGGATTACCGGCACAAAATCCTTTCTGCATCCGCCACGGGATTTGTGAAGAGCCATTCCTGGCCCGGAAACGTCCGGCAGCTGTACAACGCTCTGGTACAGGCGGCTGTATTCACGGATGGCGAGAAGATTGGCCGGAGGGAGCTGGAGGCATCGCTCGGTAAAATGCCCGCCGGCGGCAGTCATCCCGCGGGCATTCCAGACCGGCCGCTGGGAGATGGTTTCGAACTGGAGGATTTCCTGAATACAATCCACTGTCATTATTTACGTCGAGCGATGCAGGAAGCCCGCGGAGTAAAGGCCCAGGCGGCCAGGCTGCTTGGCATGAAGAACTACCAGACTCTCGATGCACAGCTCAAGCGGCTTGATGTTCGCGGTCCCTGGCAGTGAAATGGTACTGAACAGCCCGCTCGGAAAAATCAGACATCCCGGTCGACTGGCACGGTTCGTGCATTTCGGTCTGCCATGTTCGCATCGAATGCCATCGAACCCATGAAGTCCATCAACTTCGAATTCCTCAGGCCGAAATGGCCGGAACTCGCCAGTCTGGGTGGCTTTGCCGAAACCTACACCCATTCCGATGCAGCCGGGTCGATCGCCAAACTGCGGATGTTCTGTGAGCAGGTCACCCGGTGGATTCATCACCACAGGAAGCTTCCGAAGCCCTATCAGGCCAACCTGATGGACCTCATGCAGAATCGGCCGTTTCAGGAATACGTTCCTGAGGTCGTACTCTCCAAGCTGCACCTGCTGCGGAGGGAAGGGAATCGTGCAGTTCACGGGAACGATGGCACACCGGTCCTCGCTCAACGGCTGACACGCGAAGCATACGACATTGGCCGCTGGCTGTTTGTGTCCTGCGGCGGTCGGGTTGAAGACTGCCCGGAGTTCATCGAACCTCCTCAGGGGGGAGCCGAAGCCGCCCTGCAGCGTCGCGAGAAACGGGCCATCCTTGAGCGGGTAGCCGCCCAGGAAGCTCAGCTGCAGAAACTGCTCGAAGACCTCGATCAGCAGAGAGATCGGGCCCGGCAGGCGGAAGCCACCGCCGAGGAACGGCAGGCAGCACTGGAAGCCGCTCTGCAGGCACGCAACGAGCTGCAGGCCATCGATCCGCTGTCGTACAGCGAAGCGGAAACCCGCCAGTATCTCATCGATCAGATGCTGGCTGATGCCGGCTGGAATGTGGGCCCCGGTTCGGCCAGTACCGAACAGGTACAGAAGGAGTTCCCCGTCTCGCATCAGCCAACGGCTTCCGGCGGTGGAGCAGCAGACTATGTCCTGCTCGGCGAGAACGGCAAACCGCTCGCCGTCATTGAAGCCAAGAAGACAGCGGCCGATCCGCAGCAGGGACGCACCCAGGCGAGGCTGTACGCCGACGGCCTCGAACAGGAATACGGCCAGCGTCCCGTGATCTTCTTCACCAACGGGTACGAGCTGTGGATCTGGAACGATGCCCCCGGCGAGCCGTGGCGGTCGATTTACGGCTTCTATTCGCCGGACAGCCTGCAGCACCTGTTCTTCCAGCGGACCAGGCGGCAGCCTGTCTCGGCCATTAGCCCCAGCCCGGCGATTGCCGGCCGCATGTATCAGATCGAAGCCGTGCGGCGTGTCGTGGAGAAGTTCGCCGAAAACAAACGCCGGGCCCTCATTGTGCAGGCCACCGGGACCGGTAAGACCCGCGTGGCCATCAGCCTGTCCGACGCGATGATCCGGGCGAAGTGGGCCAGACGGGTTCTGTTCCTCTGCGACCGCCGCGAGCTGAGAAAACAGGCGAACAACGCCTTAAAGCAGTTTCTTGCTTCTGAACCGCGAACTATCGTCACGACAGCCACGGCCAGCGATACCGAACACCGCATCTACCTGGCCACCTATCCCGCCATGATGAAGATCCACGAGAAGTTTGACGTGGGCTTCTTCGACCTGATCATCGCCGACGAATCCCACCGCAGTCTGTTCAACCGCTACCGGCAGCTGTTCGACTACTTCGACTGTTTTCAGGTGGGGCTGACGGCCACGCCGGTCGGCTTCGTGAACCGTAACACCTTCAGCATGTTCCAGTGTGAAGACGGCGACCCGACAGCCAACTATACCTACGATGAAGCCATCAGCCACAACCCGCCGTTTCTGGTTCCGTTTGTGGTCGATACACACACCACGCCGTTCCTGCGGGCCGGTATCAAATACTCGCAGATGACGCCCGAGCAGCAGGAGCAGCTCAAAGAAGGGGAAGAGCTGCCTGAAGCGGTGGAATACGAACCGGGCGAAGTCGACAAGTACATCTACAACCGCGACACCAACCGCCACATTCTGCGAAACCTGATGGACCACGGCATTCGTGTGGAAGACGGGACCCGGCTGGGGAAGACGATCGTCTTCGCCCGCAGCAAACGGCACGCCCGGCTGCTGGAAGAAGTGTTCAACGAGATGTACCCGCAGTACGGCGGAGACTTCTGCCAGGTGATCGTCAGCGAGGATCCGCGGGCGGAAACGCTGATCGACGACTTTAAAGGCCTGGGAAAGAACACGAACCTCACTATCGCCATCTCCGTCGACATGCTCGACACGGGCGTCGACGTGCCGGAGATCGTCAATCTGGTGTTCGCCAAGCCGGTATTCTCGTTCGTCAAGTTCTGGCAGATG
>JAGQPV010000696.1 GCA_020426545.1 Planctomycetaceae bacterium | reverse complement strand
GCCATGCCCATAGCCGCGAAGCGGGATGGGCATGCTTGTAAGCTTTACAGGGGATGACAGCTGAAGGAAGCATGCCCACGCAAGCGTGGGCATGGCACACAGAGGACACGTCGGAACCCGAAGGGAGCAGGCAGCTGTACTCTGCGGGTGCCATGCCCATAGCCGCGAAAGCGGGATGGGCATGCTCAGGAAGGTGACCCAAACCCGCACCGCGACCACAGCCACCCGCCGCGGGTGGTTTCAGCCCCGCCCTTCTTGCCATTTACTGACGGCAGCTTCCGCCTCACGGCAGTCCAGCACCAGCTGCTCCCGCAGGGCGGCCGCATCGGGAAACTTCCGAATGCTCCGCAACCGGTCCAGCAGGCCGGCATCCAGCGGGCGGCCATACAGGTCGCCTGTATAGCCAATCAGGTGGACTTCCACCCGGCTGGCCTCTTCGCCGAATGTCGGGTTCGGGCCGATATTCACCGCGGCAGGCCACTGCGTACCGTCCAGCTGCACCACAGCCGCATACACGCCGTGCGGCGGCAGCAGCGTTTCCACGCCATCGAGGTTGGCCGTGGGAAACCCCAGCTGTCGCCCCCGTTCCGCCCCGGAGACAACCGTCCCCCGCAGCCGGCACGGGTGCCCCAGCAGTTCAACCGCTTCGGCCAGCCGGCCCTGCGTCACCAGCCCGCGAATCACCGTCGACGAAACCACCACCCCGTCGCGGGTCACCGGCTCCACAATATCGATGCTCATCCCGTGATCCTGGCACAGCCGGGCCAGCGTCTCCACCGTGCCTTCCCGCCGGTGACCGAAACAGAAGTTCGGCCCTTCCACCATGCCGCTGGCCCGCAGCACGTCCCGCACCACCTCATCGAAGAACTGTTCCGGCGACAGATTCAAGAGGTCCCGCGTCGTCGGCACCACCAGCGTGCAGTCGATGCCGCACTGCTCCAGCAGTTCCAGCTTCTGCTCCAGCGTCGTCAGCCGGGGCGGCAGCTGACCGGGCCGCAGCAGTTCCACCGGCGGCGGATCAAACGTCATCACCACCGCTGGCACACCCGCTTCGCCTGCCCGCAGCTTCAGCCGGGCAATCATCGACTGATGCCCCAGGTGCACCCCGTCGAAATTGCCGATGGTCACACAGCCGCCCTGAACGAGGGGCATTCCGCGAAATTCACTGAGGCTGCGAACAACGTACATCGGATCCGTCGGCACTGGGGGTGCGGAAAGTTCTTGTAGGTCAGGCTGTGCCTGACGTCTTTCCCGATGTAGTAATCGCCAGAATCATCAGGCCAGAGATTCGTCAGGCACAGCCTGACCTACGGAAGAAAGCCTTACTCATCGGGCGCCGGATCAGCTGTCTGGGACTTCTGGCAACTGAACCTGCGTTGAACTATCGGGGTGCAGCCTGAACATCTTTCCGGACAGGCACTCAGTCCTTCCGGAACTTCTTCAGCC
Source organism: Planctomycetaceae bacterium (assembly GCA_020426545.1). Lineage (GTDB taxonomy): Bacteria > Planctomycetota > Planctomycetia > Planctomycetales > Planctomycetaceae > JAGQPV01. The sequence continues at coordinate 1,702 of JAGQPV010000696.1, read as the reverse complement.
GGTCATGATCGAGCGTGAAGCCCAGGCCCGGCCGGTCGGGAATCTCCAGCATGCCCTCGTCATCCAGCGTGAACCGCTCGACCATCAACTCCTCGATATAGGCACAGGGAGTCAGGTATTCGACGTACCTGGCCACGGGAATGGCCGCCGCCAGCTGCAGATCGGCCGCCAGCCCCACCGCCGTATTCCAGCCGTGCGTCACCACCTGCACGTTGTGGTCGAAGGCCGCCCACGCAATCCGCCGGGTCTCGCTCAAACCGCCGTTCTTGGTGGTATCCGGCTGAATAATATCGACCGCCCGCCGTTCCAGCCAGGGGAGGAACGACTGTCTCCGGGTCAGCACCTCTCCCGAGGCAATCGGCACGGGCGACTGCTTCGTCAGTTCGATGAAACCCTCAATGTCATCCGGAGGCAGCGGTTCCTCGAACCAGACGATGCCGTAATCAGCCAGCATCTTCGCGGTCTCGCGGGCCCAGTTCAGCCCGTGCGGCCAGAACTGCTCGCTCCCGCCCGCATCCACCATCAGTTCGACCTCATCGCCCACCGTCTGCCGCGCCGTGCGAATCAGCTCTTCATCAAACTTCCGGCTCCGGCGGCCAAACGGGCGCCAGCCGAGTTTAATCGCCCGGAACCCGCGACCGACGGTTTCTTCCAGCCGGCGGGCCAGGGCCGGCGGTTCATCGAACAGAATGGAACCGTACGGTTTGATGCGGCTGCGGTAATTCCCGCCCAGCAGGCGGGAGACCGGCTGACCACAGGCTTTGCCCATGATGTCCCACAGCGCCACGTCAATCCCGCTGATGGCATGTTCCACCGAACCGCCCCGCCCCTGCCAGAACGAAGCCTGCCGCAGAGTCTCGGTCACCCGTTCCGGCTCCACGGCCGACTGACCAACGAGCATGGGCTCCAGCAGCTGCACAGCCCCGCGGGTCAGCTGGCCGGAAGTAAACACGCTGCCCACACCCGAAATCCCGTCATCGGTGTGAATCTCGACCAGCGTGTGCAGGTTTTCTTCGGGCTCGAGATCCTGCGGCCACCCGCCGTCCACGGTCGCTCCGGTCAGGGGGATGACATCGATACGGGCTATTTTCATGGCGGCGGGAACAACCTGGACAAAGGGAAAACGACGGTGCTGGCGACTGGGCGAGCCGTGGCGGGAACCCCGATTGTTTCCGCCCGGCGGCCAGCCGTCAATTGTCACGCCCGTCCCGCCTGCCGCAGGACAACTCATGTGGACTGAAGTACCGGGCGGTTTCGCCTGTCTGGCCGGCAGGGTAAACTTGTGGCCGCTCCGGGAGGCTGCGAAATGCCGCTGCCCCGGCTGCCTTCTGCCGCAAAACCATCCGTGTTCCGCTCCACGCAGGGCCCGACTCATGACCAGCTTCCCCGATGTCCCCCAGCCGATTCCCTACGAAGGCCCCCGCTCGAAGAACCCGCTGGCCTTCCGGCATTACAACGCCGAGGAAGTCATCGACGGCAAAACCATGAAAGACCACCTGCGGTTCAGCGTGTGCTACTGGCACACCTTCCGCGGGACCGGGGCCGATCCGTTCGGTGCCGGCACGCTGCAGCGTCCGTGGGATGACGGCACCGATTCGGTCGATAACGCCCGCCGCCGGGTCGATGTGGCCTTCGAGTTCATCGAAAAACTGGGCGCGCCCTTCTACTGCTTTCACGACCGCGATGTGGCCCCCGAAGGAGC
>JAGQPV010000695.1 GCA_020426545.1 Planctomycetaceae bacterium | reverse complement strand
CGAACCACCTGCCGCCGCAGCAGATGGAAATAGTTGGCCGGTGTCGTCGGCTGGGCAATCTGCATGTTGTCTTCAGCAGCCAGCGTGAGGAAGCGTTCCAGCCGGGCGCTGCTGTGCTCCGGGCCCTGGCCTTCAAAACCGTGCGGCAGCAGCAGCACCAGCCCGCTCAGCCGGTTCCACTTGTCCTCCGCACTGGAAAGGAACTGATCGATAATCACCTGGGCCGCGTTGACGAAGTCTCCGAACTGGGCTTCCCACAGCACCAGCCCGTCGGGGCAGTCCAGGCTGTATCCGTAATCAAACCCCAGCACGCCAGCTTCCGACAGCGGACTGTTATGGATCTCCACCGGGCCCTGGTCGTCCGACAGGTGCTGCAGCGGAACCCAAGTGTGGCCATCGACAAAGTCATGCAGCACGGCATGCCGCTGGCTGAAGGTGCCGCGGCCCGCATCCTGTCCGGTCAGCCGAATGCGGTGACCTTCCGCCGCCAGCGTGCCAAAGGCCAGCGCTTCGCCCGCGGCCCAGTCCAGCGGGCGTTTGCCGGCTGCCATCTTCCGGCGGGCCGCCAGAATCCGCACAACTTTCTCATACGGGTGGAAGCTCTCCGGAGTCGTCGTCTGCTTTGCCAGCAGCTCCGACAGCTGAGACAGCGGAACGCCGGTTTCCACATCCGGCGTGTCTTTCTCTGCCCCGTAGGTATAGCCCTGCCAGATGCCGGCGAAGGCTTCGTATTTCGAGCGATAGTCGTCGCTGCGGGCCTCTTCCAGCTCGCGCTCGAGATAGTCGCGGCTTTCGGCTTCGATCGTGTCGGCCTCGTCGGTCGTCAGCCCGCCCATCAGCAGCAGGTGCTCGAGGTAACCGGCCCGCACCGATTCCCGATCCCGAATCGCCCGATACAGCACCGGCTGGGTGAAACTGGGTTCATCGCCCTCGTTATGTCCCCGCCGCCGGTAGCAGTACATGTCGATGACCACATCCCGCTGGAAGGTGCGCCGGAAATCGAGAGCCAGATGCACCACCTGGGCGACGGCTTCGGGATCTTCACCATTCACATGGAACACGGGGATCTGCAGCAGCTTGGCCACATCGGTGGCATACACGCTGGAACGGCCTTCTTCCGGCAGCGTGGTGAAGCCCACCTGATTGTTGACGATCACATGGACCGTCCCGCCGACGGTGTACCCGGGCAGTTCGCTCATATTGAGCGTTTCCTGCACGACCCCTTCGCCGGCGAAAGCGGCATCGCCGTGAATCAGAATGACCAGGCCCTGCTTCCGCTCGCTGTCCTGAAAACGATCCTGCCGGGCCCGCATCCGCCCGAGGGCCACCGGGTTCACGAACTCAAGGTGGCTGGGGTTGAAACACAGCGACAGGTGCACCGTATCGCCCGTGGCGATCTTGCGGTCGCTGCTGTAGCCCAGGTGGTATTTCACATCGCCCCGGCCCCGGTGCAGGTGCGGGTCCTTGTCTTCAAACTCACGAAAAACATCGGCCGGGCGCTTGCCCATGATGTTAGCCAGCACGTTCAGCCGGCCCCGGTGGGCCATGCCGAAGACCACTTCCGTCACTCCGTCGGCCCCGGCCCGTTCGATCGCCATTTCCAGCAGCGGAATCAGCGTTTCGCCGCCTTCCAGCGAGAAGCTTTTGGCTCCCACAAACTTCTTCTGCAGGAACTCCTCGAAGACCGCGGCGTCGGTCAGGCGGGTGAGGATCCGCAGCTGCTCCTGCCGGGTGAGGGCAATGCGGTTCTCGGTGGTCTCCATCCGGTCCTGCAGCCACTGGCGGACGGACAGATCGTCGATGTGCATGAACTGCACACCAATCGAGCGGCAGTAGGTGTTCTTCAGCCGCTTCTGAATCTGCCGCAGTGTCAGCGTGGAAGGACCGCCCAGCGCGCTGGTGGAGAAGGGACGGTCGAGGTCTTCCTTCGTGAAGCCGTAGAACGAAGCATCCAGCTCGGCGGGCCAGGGACGGGGCCGCTGCAGCGGATCGACATTGGCCGCATTGTGCCCCCGCACCCGGAAATTCCGCACCAGCTGGTCGACCCGCTCCTGCCGGGCCGACAGAGCGGCCGCACCGCCAGCCGCATCGCCACCGCCCGCGGACCCGTTGGTGCCGGCCGGATGGAACAGACTTCGCCGGACCGCCGAAGGGCTGAATCTGACCCGGGCCGGCGCTCGGTCGGCAGGAGGCAGCGAGTCGAAATACCGCCGCCAGCCCGCGGGAACTCCATCAGGATTCCGCAGGAACTCTTCATACATGGCCTCGATCCAGGCCACCGACTGACTGGTCAGTTCATCCACTGTCGCAGGTTCCATCACAGAAGGCTCTGCCCGGCGAGTGCTGTCGGGCAGGCAGAATTGTTTGCCCGACATCAGGCGGGCAGAGATTCCAGGTGTTCAGGAGTGCCCGGTCGATTCGCACGGGCGAAAATGCAGTATGCCGTTACGTTGTCCTGTCTGTCGAACCGGCCGCGGCGGAGAGCAGCGGAAAAAACCGGCCGGTCATTGGCTGGCCGGAGGGAACCGGCGGAACGCCTGCCAGCAGAGGTTCGTCGGAGGCGGAGCACACGCCGTCCCGAAACGCGTTAATCACAGTCGCCCGGCGGGGAATGTCGGTCAGGTTTTCAAAGGAGCCATGCACCATCAGCGGGTGATGGAACGAGGCCTCTCCCGGTTTCAGCTCAATGGCCACCGGGTGCTGAAACTGCTCCCACTGTTCGTCGTTCAACACGTTGCGAATGGCCGTCATGTCGCCGGCCAGCCCGGTCACCGGCAGCAGCTCCCAGCGATGACTGCCGGGAATATAGTGCAGACAGCCGTTCTCGCGGGTGCTTTCATCGAGGCCGATCCAGCACGTCAGATGGGCCATGGGCACCGTGCGGGTCCAGTAGGAGTAGTCCTGATGCCAGGCCACCACCCCGCCATGACGGGCCGGCTTGCAGAACAGTTGATCATGCCAGAACCGCACCGGGCCGCCCAGCAGCTGTTCGGCGGCTTTCACGAATGCGGGCTCCCACAGCAGGTCGTGAAACCCGCCCGAGATTCGCCAAGCACCCAGAGCATGAAACAGCACCGTCGCGGGGTCGGCTGATTCGTTGCTGTGATATTCGTACCACAGCTCCCGTCCGGGGTGGTCGGGCGTGAACAGCGT
>JAGQPV010000694.1 GCA_020426545.1 Planctomycetaceae bacterium | reverse complement strand
AGGCCACGCCCGTCGTTTCTCCGGGANGTGCCACCCGGCACTGTCGCATTACAGATACCGGTCGAACCAGCTCAGGTATTCTCGCAGGCGGTGGATTCGCAGGTCGGGCGGGCCCATGCGGCTCATGCCGTGGCTGGTCTCGCGGGGATAACGCACCATGCGGGTGGGAATGCCCCGCAGCTTGAGGGCGGCAAACACCTGCTCGCTCTGTTCGACGGCGCACCGCAGGTCGCCTTCGCTGTGAATGACCAGGGTGGGTGTGGTCACCGCGCCGAAGTACTTCAGCGGGCTCTGCTCCCACAGGGTTTCGGCCTGGTCCCAGCTGTTGCCTTCCCAGTAACTGCCCGGCACCAGCGGCAGATCGCTCGAACCTGTCATGCTCACCAGGTTGGAGACACAGCGGTCGGTAATAGCCGCGGCAAAGGCGTCGGTATGGCCGATGATCCAGTTCGTCAGGTAACCGCCGTAGCTGCCGCCGGTCACACCCATTCGCCCGGAGTCAATTCCCGGCTGCTGCTGCATCCACTCGATGATGGCCTGCATGTCTTCCCAGTCGGCTCCGCCCCAGCTGCCGCGAATCGCCGTGCAGTGGCTTTCCCCGTAGCCTTTGCTGCCCCGCGGGTTGGCCAGCACCACCACATACCCGGCAGCGGCGAAGGTCTGGAACTCGTGAAAGAAAGCCTCGCCATACTGCGCGTGCGGCCCGCCATGAATGGTGAGAATGGCCGGCAGTTTTGCTGATTTCGCAGCTCCCGGTGGTCGCAGCACCCACCCATGGACTGCCGTGCCGGAAGCCGAACGGACTTCAAACGGCTCGACAGGGACCGTCTGCCGCTGTTCGGAAACCAGGGGCGTGTTGAAGCTGGTCAGCCGGGTGAGTTCCGCGGGCTGGTTCTTCTTTTTTGAGAGGTCGCCGCCCGGCAGCTGCGCCACGGCGATTTCCGGCGGGTGTTCCATCGAATCGACCGTCACGGCCAGCAGGCGGCCCTCGTCGGCCAGGTTGCCGTAGCTGACCGTCTGCCGGCCCGCCGTATGAAACTGAACCTGGCTGCCGGGTTCGATGCTGATGGACGACAGCTGCGTTTCGCCATACCAGCCGAAATTCAGCAGGATGTGGCGGCTGTCGTGGCTCCACATCAGTCGGGATTCGAACGTGGCTTCGGCGGAATCGCTGATGGTGGTGGAGGCCAGGCAGTAGTCTTCCTCGCCCGTCAGGTGCCGCACATCGGAACCATCGGGCCGGCAGACCCACAACTCCATATTCTGCACGCCCCATACTTCGCGGCCGCTGCGTCCGGCCCAGGCAATCCATTCGCCATCGGGCGACCACCGCACGGTCGATTTCACGCCCGTGGGCGGGCCCTTGATCTGCCGTGCCCGGCCACCGCTGACGGGGACGCGGTACAGCTGGGCTTTCCACGGATTGAGCAGCGCATCGGCCGCGGTATTGGCCGAGACCACCAGTTCCGTGCCATCGGGAGCCCAGTCGAAGCTGAACCGTCCGCAGGTGTCCTTCTGAAACAGGCTGCTGTATTCTCCGGTGGCAGCGTCAATCAGACCGAGTTCAAACCGCGCGGAACCGAATTCCCCGTCGCCATCCAGCCGCCAGTACAGATCGTCGATTTCGCGTGGCGGCGTGCTCTGGTGATTCTTCTTCCGCTCGGCAGCTGCTTCCTCCGTCTGCCATTCTTCCGTCGGCCGGAAAGCCACCGCCAGCCGGCTTCCCTCGGGCGACCAGCGAAAACCGCCAATTGCCCCGGCGGGCAGGTGTGTCAGCTGCACGGCTTCTCCGCCCGCTGCGGAGATCAGCATCAGCTGCGGAGCCGATTTCTGTTCCGCCCTTACAAAGGCAATACGTGTGCCGTCGGGTGACCACCGCGGGCTGCCATCGCGTTCACCCGAAGTAAACTGCCGGGGCGGGCCCCCATCCGTGGAGACCAGCCACAGCTGCTTCCATACCCGGCCGCCCTCGGCCTCGCAGTGCGAACGCACAAAGACGATCTGCCGGCCGTCCGGCGAAATCTGCGGGTTCGAGACACCCACCAGCTGCCGCAGATCGTCCGGCTGAATTCCAGGACGTTTGCGGCTGGCGGCCCGTTTTCGGGTGTTCTTCTGCTGAGCGGCAGGCTGATTCATGGCCGGGACTTTCCAGCGGGTGTGACGGTCAGGCAGGAAGCGCCCGACAGGAAGACTGCAAAGAACTGCACGGGTTCCAGGAACAATCCGGGTGGCTCGGCTGCCGGTCGGGGCAGTTTCGGCAAACCCGCGGTAGGGACTTTGCCGATGCAGACCATAATCACGGTCAGGCAAATTCGCGGTCAGGCGGGTGCCAGTCTGCTGGTGTTCAGATACTCCTGCTGCACGAGTCTGTGGAGTCTTCATGACGGACGCAAGTTCAACAGGAAACACACCGGCCAGCCAGCCCGCACAGCCTGGCAGCGTGCCGGCACTCGGGGCTGAAATCGACGAAAGAACCGCAACAGCCTCGACCGCAGAGCCACCTTTACAGGCCCCCGTCTCTGTTTTGCTGACGGGCACTCTGTCGGCCGCTGCGCTGATGGTCGGCATCATGCTGACCAGCCGGCTGGATGCGGGCCGTGCGCTCACGCTGCATGGCCAGCTCACGTCGCCGGCGGTGGCCGTGTATGCCCCGCACGAGGGCCAGCTGAAACGAGTGCTGGTCTCGCCGGGGACCGAGGTCTCTCCGGGAATGCCCGTCTGCGTGGTGCAGAACACCCGGCTGGCTGCCGACCTGGCCCGGCTGCGGGAAGAGACGGCCCGGCTGGAATCGGACGTGGCCACCCGCACGGCGTCGGCCGCGGCAGCCGTGAAGTGGAAGCAGCAGTCGCTCGGTCATGAGATTCACGATGCCAGGCAGCAGTTGGCCGGACTGCTGCGTTCGAAGCTGAATCACGAACTGGCGGTGCAGGCCTGGCAGAGCTGGCTGAACGACGACGGATTCCCCCAGCGGACTCAGACCGCCACCGGCGGCAGGGACGATATTCAACTGCAGGCGGCTGCGGTGGAAAAAATCAGCGATCCCCAGCTGCAGCGGGTGCAGGCCATGCTGGCGCTGGAACAGGCTCGCAACGCGGTGGAAGTCTCCACGGCACAGGTCAACCTGTGCGAGCGGCATCTCAAACAGCTGCAGGAA
>JAGQPV010000693.1 GCA_020426545.1 Planctomycetaceae bacterium | reverse complement strand
CTGCTGCAGAATCGGAGCGACATCGCGGCGGAAGTCGACAGGCTCCGCACCAGACGCGGAACCACTGCCGACCGACAGACAACCCAGCAGCAGCGCGGTGATCAGGACTGGTCCAGAATTCTGATTGTTCATTCCACGACTTCACCCGGAATTTCCAGCGGCGGAAACCGCCACCACGGCGGTGACGGACATTACTGATCGTATCCGGCCCCGGCAGGAGTATCTACCAGCTGCACGTGGCCGGGCGGGGGCGGTGCGGTTCCGCAAACCGCAATCGCGCCGTCCGCCCGGGGGCACGTCACTGCGCGGCGGGGCCGCTGGCACAGAGCCGGCGATGGCTGCTGCGGCAGCAAATGCCTATGGCATCGTCTGCCATCGCAAGTTTTGAAATTCGGGGGCGGGGCCGGACCAGTTGCCGCCGATGAGCTGTGATTTCGCGCGGCTACCGCGCCGCGGCCGCAGCCTCTCGGCGGATGTCAGTTTCAGCCGATGGATGCCATCCCAGCTCGGTAATCCGTCGCCCTCAAGGTTCTTCAGGTCCTCCGGCCGCAGGACAACCTCTTCCCAGTCCGTACCACCGGCCAGCGGGACAGCGGCGGCGTGGTCGTCGATCACCACCACCAGCGGATTCGCTTCAGCCGAGCGAACGCGCAGAGCCAGAACGGCTGCGGCCGGTGCCTGCCACAGCGGGCTGTGGACCTTGTGCGTGCTGCGGGACCAGTCGTCGGGATCGTAGGTGAACCATTCCTGCTGCCAGTCGCCTGTGAAGTCCTCGATGAGCAGGGATGGCTGCAGCGTCGCCCGGACCGAAGCACCACGAAGCTCCTCAGCGGTCACCTGGTCCAGCAGGGACGACACATTGAACGACTGCGCGGTGTATTCCCGGTAGTAGTAGCCCGCACCCGAGACCGGCTGCTCCAGCGGGTACAAGACATTGGCATAAACCCACAGCGGCTGGTTGGTGCTCGCAATCGGCAGCTGCGCCCGCCAGGTCCCGTTCTCCTGCTTCGCCCGTGCATGGTGCCAGAACCGGTGCATCGCATTCTCCCGATCCTTCGGTTCCTCGCCGGCCCGGCCCTGCTGCGTGTAGAACACATCGACCGCTGCAACCGGCTGCGAGCGGTCCGGCGTTACGGTAAAGACCGGAACTCCGTCCGCGGTCTGCAGCGTCAGGGCTGTCTTCGGCGTATGCGGAAACTCGAACGACTGCCTGAGGTGGGTATCAAACCACAGCTGCGTGGCGACTTCATAGGCGGGAGTGTCCTGATGGTTGTGATGGGGTGAGCAGGTGACACGCCATTCCATGCTGCGGATTTCATCAACTGCCGCAGGGAGGTCCCCGATCCGGCCGTGAAAGTCGTTCGCCGGACTGAGGAATATGATGGGGCACGCGATGTGCCGCAGGCTGACGTCGTCGCCCAGCGTCGCGCGAAACAACGGGCTGTCGTTGTACCGGTCGCTGATGCCACCGCACGACGGTGCGGCTGCCTTCACTCGCGAATCCACCGCCGTCAGAACGGTCAGCTTGCCGCCCATCGAGTGTCCGTAGACGCCGAGCCGGTCGGGGTCCACTTCGGGCTGGCGTTCGAGGAATGTCAGCGCCCGCCGCGCCGCGAGGGCACAGAGGAACCAGCCGCTGTTCCGGGGCGACTCGACTGTATCAAGAGTCCACGGCGCGGGTCGGGCGCTGGGGAAGACATTCCGCGGGTTGCGGCCGGGGGCATGATAACCATCGACGGCGCCCCAGTCGGTGGTCAGCCGGTAAGCGGGGTCGTCGGTCTTACCTTCCCAGAAAAGTTTCACTTCCGCCGGAGTGACGTGGTAATCGGGAGCACTGATCCGCCCGGCCCAGGCAATCGAGACGGTCGCATAGCCACGTTTCGCATTCGTCAGGCAGGCGCGGTGGTCGGCGTACTGCCCGCCCCCGTGAATCTGCAGCAGCCCCGGCAGCCGGCGGTTCGAGTCGGAGACCTTCGCGGGAAAACCGTAGATGGCGGCGAGGCTCGCTTTGCTGCCTTTGAACAGACCGATGCGAAAGCGAACGATCCGCAGGACGACGCCCTCCTCTTCCCACTCGCGGACGACCTCCACTTCCAGTGGTTCTGCACGCGGATCGAATCCGGCCCACATTTCCTCGAAGTTGCCCGGCGGCCTCCCATCTTTGAGAAGGGGCAGTGTTTCGGCTTCCAGAGCCATGGCAGGCAGGACCGTGCCGGCCGACAGCAGGAACGTCAGAAAGAGGGTGATTGCCTGCTTCATGTTCGCAACCGTTCCGTGAAATCGTCGGTTGACCGGGCTGGTGCAGAGAGGTTTCATTCCGGCGGCGTTCGACGGGAGGATTTGAAGTGAATGACAGGCAGCTGCCCCGACGCCTGCGGGACGCCGCTCAACAGTCTTCAGATCTACCGCAAACCGGCCCCGTTGTCTCTCTCCGGCAGCCAACTTCGCCGCGTGTGGCCTGACACACGCCGGCCCGCGGCTCGGAAGCCAGCCTTTGGTGGCTTCCCCGAAAAAGGAAAGCCCGTTGGCAGGTGAGGCTTCGTTTTTGCGTAGTCCGCATCGGGGGCGACACGGGCGGTACATACGCAACGATTTGCCTGCTCGGTCTGGACGACGGCAGGCCGTTCAGGAAGAAGACACTCAAGCTGTCTGATACGCTCGGTCCGCATTACAGGATGATTTCCTGTAAGCCGGCGGATCGAGTAACAGTACTCTGCCGTGGCATTGGCCTGCCAATCGAGACTTCTGGGTGTTTACGGGCGTGAAACAGCTTTAAAGTGCACGGACACGCCTGCATCTGGAAGGATTCCCTGGTTGTGTCATGGAACGTGCTTCCGAAGCCAGGATGGGAATAGATAGAGTGGCGAAAGGGACGGCATGGCATCAAGTCAGGCCCCCTACCCACCAAACGCCGCCCGCGTCCGTTCCACGAGGCCGTTGTCGCGGTCGCCGGTTCCGCGGAGGTTGAATACGCTGGTGGCGAGGTATGCGTCCCGCCAGGCGGGGCTGACTTTGTAGCAGTCCTCCAGGACCGCGGCGCTGAATTTGTAGTCGTGGGCGTTGCTGCCTTTGACGAAGATCAGCTGTCGGGCGGCACCGATCAGCAGTTCGGGATCGCCACCGCTGACGATGTAGCCGCGGACGCGGGCGGCTGCT
>JAGQPV010000692.1 GCA_020426545.1 Planctomycetaceae bacterium | reverse complement strand
ATCTGAATGGCGAACTGGCCAGCCAGCCGCAGCCCACCAGCATTCGCGTGCCGAACGACAGGCTGCCCGCAGAGGGCGAACCGAAGGCAGAGAGGGAAGACGTTCGCCCCGCGATCCTGCGTTCCGAGAACCCGCCTTCTCCCGAACGGCACACGGCACACCGCAGCACATCGGCCGGTCAGCGGCGTCCGCGTCCCCTCGGAAACCGCCCCGTTGCGAACCGCCCCATTGCATCTTCCGCGGAAGGTGCAGCAGGTGCGGAAGCCGGAACCGGTTCAGAAGCCCGTTCCCCGGCCGCCGCCAGAGCCGCCACCAGAGCTGCCACTGCACCGCAGCGGTACCGCCGGTCGGCCGCTTCGCGGTAAGCGCCGGCACTGAACCGCCAGCGATACGGAATGGCGGCGTCGCCGGAGTTCGAGGACGAGGCTCGAAAGTAACAGGGCCTCCCTCATTCAACTCAGCCCGATTCAGCCCCGGGCACCCGGCCGGGCGCTCGCTGCCGGATTACACCGAAGTGGTTCTGCCGTGTCCCTCTGATTGATACGAGCTCAACCGGGAACGCTCGCGGCAGCCGGGAATTCGTGCTGATTCGCACTGGCGAATTTCCGCAGGCCGCAGGAAGCGGGCAGCTCTGGCGCTGGGAGTCAGGCGGGTTTGCCCCTGGGGGCAGATGCAGTAGAAATCCGTTCCGGGTTCTACTACGCTTCGATCTGTTACAGATCTCCAGCAGTTCGGGCTGGCTGACCTTCCCGGCTTTTCCTCCGCCCCGATTCCAGCCGGCACATCGCTGTGCCCCCGGAGTGGAACCGCCGGAAGCTGGAGGGACAGCCGATCCCGTCCGACAGTTATTACGTGCACTACAGGGAGCATGCTGATGCCGGTATTCAAGGACAACTCAGAGACAATCGGCCGGACACCGCTGGTCAAAATTAACCGGCTGACGGAAGGCCTGAACGCGACCGTGCTGGCCAAAGTCGAAGGTCGCAACCCGGCCTACAGCGTCAAGTGCCGCATCGGTGCCGCCATGATCTGGGATGCCGAGAAGAGCGGAAAGCTCAAGCCGGGCATGAAGGTCGTCGAGCCGACCAGCGGCAACACGGGGATCGCTCTGGCGTTTGTCTGTGCGGCCCGGGGCTACCCGCTGACACTCACCATGCCGGACACGATGTCGGTCGAGCGGCGGATGATGCTGCGTTCCTTCGGCGCGGAACTCATCCTGACTCCCGGAGCGGAAGGCATGAAGGGCGCCATTTCGCGGGCCACCGAGATGGCGGAAGGCCCGGATTACTACATGCCCCAGCAGTTCAACAACCCGGCCAACCCGGACATTCACTTCCGCACCACCGGCCCGGAAATCTGGGACGACACGGAAGGCAAAATTGATATTCTGGTCTGCGGCGTGGGAACCGGCGGCACAGTGACCGGTGTTTCCCGCTTCATCAAGCAGGAAAAAGGCCACCCGCTGCACACCATTGCTGTCGAGCCGGTGGAAAGCCCCGTGATGTCGGGCGGTTCGCCCGGCCCGCACAAGATTCAGGGCATCGGGGCCGGCTTCATTCCCGGCAACCTCGACATGAGCGTGGTCGATGAAGTCGTGCAGGTCAGCAGCGAGGAAGCCTTCGCCATGGCGCCCCGCATCGCCCGGGAAGAAGGCATTACCTGCGGCATCAGCTGTGGAGCCGCCATGGCCGCCGCTCTGAAGGTGGCAGCCCGTCCCGAGAGCGCCGGCAAGACGATTGTGGTGGTGCTGCCGGATTCCGGCGAACGCTACCTGTCGACGCCGCTGTTCGATTCCTGCCGCGACTGACGTACAACCTCTTCCGCCCCTCCCTTTATGAAAGGGAGGGGCGGGGGTCGCAGCGTCGAAAGGCTGTCGGCGAACCAGGCCTGGATGATTCGGGGTCACTGGCGAGTGCCATACTCGCCAGTGCTCTTCCTGAACCTGCTGTCGAACGCCTGCCCCCTGAGCACGGGTGATAACTGTCGGTGAAGACACTGGCAGCCGAAGACGGCCGCCAGTGCCACCCGGCTGCCAGTGGTGGAACGATCGGCCTGTTGCTGAGTTGCCGGGACGACAGCCTTCCGGGCCGGCAGTTCGCCAGTAGAAATGACAGCGGGGAGCGGACCGATGACCGGTCTGCTCCCCGCTTTTCTGCATCAGGACTGAGTACTCCGCATTCTGCAACCCGCAGCGGTCAGGAGATGACCGCCCCGGGCACAGGCCGCAGCTCAGCAGTTGTAGTACAGGTCGAACTCGAGCGGATGCGGACGCAGACGAATCTGATCGATTTCGGCTTCCCGCTTGTACTCGATGAACGAGTCGATCAGTTCCTTGCTGAACACTTCGCCCTGAGTCAGGAACTCGTGGTCAGCTTCGAGTGCCTCAAGTGCCTCGCCCAGCGACTTGGGAGCGACGTTGGTCTCCGCCAGTTCGGCGGGAGTCATGTCGTAGATATCGCGGTCCAGCGGCTCACCGGGATCAATCCGGTTCTGCACACCGTCCAGCATGGCCATCATCAGCGCGGTGAAGCTGAGGTAACCACAGGCAGCCGGATCCGGACAGCGGAATTCAACCCGCTTGGCCTTGGGGCTGGGTGAGTACATCGGAATCCGGCAGGAAGCCGAACGGTTCCGCTGCGACATGGCCAGAGTCACAGGGGCTTCGAAGCCGGGGACCAGCCGGTGGAAGCTGTTGGCTGTCGGGTTGGACAGAGCAATCAGCGCCCGGCCGTGCTTCAGAATACCACCGATGGCATGCAGACCGAATTCGCTCAGTCCGGCATACCCGTCGCCGGCCATCAGCGGGTTCGAGTCCTTCCACAGGGAGATGTGGGTGTGCATTCCCGAGCCGTTGTCTTCAAAGATCGGCTTGGGCATGAACGTGGCGGTCTTGCCGTGCCGCTTGGCCACGTTCTTGATGATGTACTTGAACCACATGAACTGATCGGCCATGACCAGCAGGTCATCGAACTTCATGTCGATTTCGCACTGGCCGGCGGTGCCGACTTCGTGGTGATGGGCTTCCACCGTGATGCCCACCTTCTGCATCTCGGCGACCATCTCACCGCGAAGGTCGTTCATGGTGTCGGAGGGGGAAACCGGGAAGTAACCGCCCTTGTAACCGACCTTATGGCCCAGGTTACCACCGTCTTCCGAACG
>JAGQPV010000691.1 GCA_020426545.1 Planctomycetaceae bacterium | reverse complement strand
GTGGGGCTTTCAGTCTCCTGCAGGACGGCAAGAGACCTGCGGTGACCGAAATCCAGCAAGTTAGTCGCTCACCGCTGTCTGTCGGCATCCTCGGCCGGATGACACCGGTTCCGGGAGTGGTCACCACCCTGTACCGGACCAGCATCGTCTCCGGCTGGATCAGGCCGGTTCCTGCCAGATGCTGAAGATCGGCCAGCCGGAACGGCCCGATCTGCTGCCCGTCGCGTTCGTAGTACCAGATTTCCGTGTGCATGCTGGTCTTTCTGTCAGCCGGCAGTCAGCGGCAGTTTCATGCTGTGACGGTGCAGCCAGATCAGGGCTGAAATCACGAAACCCAGTTCGCACAGGCCGACCATCAGCAGCAGAAAACTGATTACGTCCCCCGCTGCCGTCGACGGAGCCTCGCTGTTTTCGCCAGCAGCCATCATGAGGCCAATGAAGGCGAGGAGAGTCAGGAAGCCGATCACGAGGCCACTCCAGATGGCTGCGATGATGGTTGTGGCACCCGAGCGCCGCAGAGCCCGCAGCCGGCGTCCGCCGACGAACAGCAGAATCGTGATCACCAGCGAGGTGAATGCTTCAAAACCGATCAGGATTACTTCGAGCCCAAACAGGGGAGAGTCTTCGCGGAGAGAAAACCCGGTGATGCAGCACGAGAAGTTGCCCACAACCCACAGCACGGGAGACACCAGAATCGCGTACACGCAGATCCAGTTGGCAAACGGCGGCAGTTTCGGGCTGGTCAGCGGCGATTCATACAGCGAATCATTCGCTGGCGTCGGGATGGCTGCCGGAGGCTGCTGCTGCTGAGCGGCATCTGCCCAGGGCGGCCAGTCCTCCAACGGTTTCCATTTCTCACCGCCGATGGGGCAAGCCTGACTCGCGGCAGTCAGAGTTCCCGCCCGGAGGCCGTCCGTGATGTATTCCTCGCTGTACGGCCCTGCCGCCTGGCCATTGCGGGCCAGCCACCACTGCTGGTCTGACGAATCCGACATGTCACCGGCCTTCCAGCTGAATCAGTCTGCAACCCGCCGGGATTCCCCACCTGACTGGCAGGAGGGCAACGCGGCCGTCCCCGAACTGGACGACACCAATTGAACACCATCGGTCACCGTATCGCATAGTATGTAGTCGCTCAGTATTCAGCCCCGCGACACTGACTGCAAGCCAATTCTTCCGGCCTGGTCAGTTTTCGGGGACGTGGAGTGAGTGACGACATCCGGATTCGGTTTGGACGCAGACTGCGGCAGCTCCGCACAGCAGCCGGAGTTTCGCAGGAGAAACTGGGGGAACTGTCGGGCCTGCACCGGGCGTTCGTTTCCATGGTCGAACGGGGCGAAAGGAATGTGACGATCGCCACCGTCGAGAAACTGGCACGAGGCCTGAAATGCCGCATGGCCGACCTGATGCCGGACGCGGAAGACGGCTGAGGAGGGAAGCTGTGGATACAGTGTACATGTCGAACTGAAGCAATCCGGAGACTCGCCTCGACCGGCAGGCTGCCTATCTCCAGCAGTCCAAGGATCGCTGTCACCGTCCGATTCTGCTGATCTCCGGGGGACGAAAGCATTTGCGATCGTTGATTGCACCTTCAGTCACATCCTGTTGCAGTGGTACAACCGCATTCCCCTCCGGCACTCTCGGTGATTCGCAAGACAGTTCCGGGACGGCGATGATGCGTGTGCCACCCTCCACGACTCGCCCATCTCCATCCAGAGATTCATCGAGATCACTGCCGCAGCTGTTCGACCACATGGCAGCAGTCGGTTCTCTTCTGTTTCCGGCACCTCTCCAGAGCCGACTTCAGAACCTGTTGAACGTGTCGCAGGTCTTTGAGCCGCTTCTCGATCTCCGCAAGTCGTTTTTCGATCAGCCCCTGCACGTTCCCGCAGGTCGGCGTTCCCCCGGAACCATCTGACAGCAGGGATTTCACGTCGTCGAGCGTGAACCCCGTCGCCTGTGCCGCCCGGATGAACCTGAGCCTGTCGAGTGAACTGTCGCTGTACAGCCGGTAGTTGCCCTGGCTGCGGTCTTCCGGCTCGACGAGCCCCACCCGTTCGTAGTATCGGACGGTCGTTGTGGGGATGTCGGCAGCCTTCGCCAACTGGCTGATCGTGTACCGTCCACTCATCGGTTGTCTCCGTCGTTTCCCTGTCACGTGACGGCAGCGGCAGTGACGTTCTCTGAAAATCCCAAAGCAGGCTTGACCCTGCACTCAGGTGCAACCTCGATAATAAACATTGGGCGACGGTCTGGAAAAGCACCATCGGGCTGATTCGAGGGAGGACAGAGATGACGGCTGGACTGAAGACAGAATCAAATTCGCAAAGGCGAACGGAGTGCCCCTCCTGCGGCGGAAAGGCAAAGCGAGTGAGCCCCGTCACGCTGGGGGCTCTGCTCAAAGACGAGTTTGCTGAACAGTCTGCCAAAGACAGCTTCTCCTGCTGCGACTCGAATGGCGACTGCCAGTCCATCACCGCCGGCACAGGCTGGCGGTTCTGCGATTCCCCCGAATGCGATTTGGTGTACTTCTCCGAAGAAGACTGCACGTCGTTTACGAAATCACAACTCACTGTACCGGTCGGCGTGAAGGAAACCGCTGGCGAGCGGCCACTGTGTTACTGCTTCGGTCACTCGGTCGCCAGCATCAGGGAGGAACTTCGCACGAAGTGTCGGTCAGACGCTCTCGACGACATCCGGTCCAAAATGAAAGATCCCGGCTGCCACTGCGAGACGTCCAATCCCAGCGGTTCGTGTTGTCTGGGAAGCGTGACCAGAGGCATTCAGATCGCTCAGGAGGAACTGGGGATGAATGATTCAAGCCCGACTCCTGTGGTAACAGCGGAATCCTTGACAGGCCGTGGCGAGAAGGTCGCCAGGATCGGCACGGTCATCTCGGCGATCATGGCCTCGGCCTGCTGCTGGCTGCCGCTGCTTCTGCTGGCCGCTGGTGTGTCCGGGGCCGGGATCGCAGCCACGCTGGAAACGTATCGCCCGCTGTTCATTGTCGTGACGTTCGGGTTTCTCGGAGCAGCCTTGTACTTCACCTGTCGACCGAAGAAGGCGGCTGCCGCAGCGGGGCATGGCTGCTGCACTACCAAGTCAGCCAAGGGAGAAGACTGCTGTGCCCCGATCGGCAAACGCCGCTTCAAGATGATGGCATTGAA
>JAGQPV010000690.1 GCA_020426545.1 Planctomycetaceae bacterium | reverse complement strand
CTGGTCGAGGGCTTTCCCCGGTTCGCCGGTGGGCATCACTTCGCTGACGCTCCTCGCACTGCTCAACAGCGGGATGACCGTTGAGGATGAGCCCGTGCGGCGGGCGCTGGAGTACCTGCGGGCGCTGCCGGCCGAGCAGCCCGACCAGACCTACGAAATCTCGCTCGCCATTTCGGCCTTTGCGGCGGCTCGGGACGGAGAACGGGATAAGGCCCGAATTTCTCTGCTGGCGCAGCGGCTGGAGAACATGCAGCTGAAAACCGGCGACAGCGCCGGATCCTGGGATTACGGGAGCACTCGGGGCCAGGGCGATCGCAGCAACGGTCAGTTTGCCATCCTGGGGCTGCGGGATGCCGCTGAAGCCGGTATTCCCGTCAGTCGGGAAACCTGGCGACGGGCGCGGGATCACTGGCTGGTCTCCCAGAACCGGGATGGTGGCTGGGGATATGCTGGAAAGGCTGGTTCCGGCAGTACTGGCAGCATGACAGTCGCGGGAATTTCCACTCTAAGCATTACGGAATCGATGCTCCGCGAGGAGCCGGATTTCGGTCCGGATGGCCAGCCGAACTGCTGCCCGGAATATTCCAGCGATACCCCTCTGGAACGGGCCGCCAGCTGGCTGGGTTCCGACGGGCGTTTCTCGGTAGGCAGCAACCCCGGCAGCCAGGCCTGGCATCTGTACTATCTGTACGGGCTGGAGCGGGCGGGCCGGCTGACGGGCCGCCGATTCTTTGGCAAGCACGACTGGTACCGCGAAGGGGCGGAGTTTCTGCTGGGGTTTCAGCGGCAGCGGGGCGAATGGTCGGGCGACCGGTCGGCGGAAGGAAAGCCGGTTCTGGCCACCAGCTTCTGCCTGTTATTTCTTTCCAAAGGTCTTTCGCCGGTGCTGATCAACAAGGCCCGGTTCGGCCCGGTGGAACCCGGCAATCCTCTGGAAGTGGCCGGTGACAACTGGAACCGGCACAGAGACGATATTCGCCATCTGACGAAATCTATCAGCAGCCTGCCCCGCTGGCCCGCGCTGATGACCTGGCAGACGGTCGACCTCGCCCGGGCCGCTGCCGATGACGAACTGTCCGGGCTGCTGCAGGCTCCCGTGCTGTATCTCAGTGGCAGCACTGCTCCCAACATGCCCGACAGCCAGGTCGAGCTGCTCAGGAAATATGTCGAGCAGGGTGGCTTCATTTTCGCCGTGGCCACCTGCGAGGGCAGTGGTTTCGATGCCGGTTTCCGGGAACTGGCCCGGCGGATCATTCCTCCCCCGGAAGGCCAGCTGCAGCCGCTTTCCGCGGAACACCCGATTTACCGCTCCGAGTATCTGCTCGATCCGGGATCAATCCCGCTGGAAGGCATCGATTACGGGTGCCGCACGGCAATTGTCTATTCGCCGGATGACCTGTCCTGCTTCTGGCACAAGTGGGCCCGTTACGACCCGCCGGAACGGCAGGCCGAGATGAAGGGCCGCATCACCCGGGCCATGCGGATCGGCACGAATGTGATTGCCTACGCCACCGGGCGGGAACCACCCCGCAAGCTGGATGCGACACTGGCGGACAGTTCCGACGGGGCCAACCAGCGGATTCGCCGGGGGCTGCTGGAAGTGGCCAAACTGCGGCACACGGGCGGCTGGGATACAGCGCCGCGGGCCCTGCCCAATCTGCTGCGGGCATTGAACCGCACTGTGGGGCTGGCTGCTTCGACTCGTGCCATCAGCCTGCCGGCAACCGATTCGGCGATTTTCCGTTTTCCCGTCGTTTACATGCACGGCCGGCATGCATTCGACATGAGCGAACCCGAACGGGACCGGCTGCGGAAATACCTCGACCAGGGTGGCCTGCTGTTCGCCGATGCCTGCTGTGGCTCGCCCGCGTTCGATCGCAGTTTCCGCCGGCTGATGGAGCAGCTGTACCCCGGCAAGCTGCAGCAGATTCCTCAGGACCACGAGATGTTCACCGCACAGATTGGTCACGATATCCGGTCGGTCCGCATTCGCCTGCCGGAAGCCGGCCAGAAGAATACCGTGCTCGACAGCGCCGGCCGGAATACCCGCCCGCTGCTGGAGGGAATCGAGCTGAATGACCGCTACGCTGTGGTTTACAGCCGCTACGACATCAGCTGTGCCCTGCAGCGGCAGGCTTCAGCAGCCTGTGCGGGGTACCTGCCGGAAGACGCCACCCGCATCGCCATTAATGTGCTGCTGTATGCCATGCTGCAGGACGCGGTCTGGAAAGAATTCGCCACCCCGCAGCAGCCGCAGAGCGAAGCGGTGCGGTAGCGGTGCGGTGCGGTGCGGTAGCGGGCCTGACGGCTGCTGGTCAGCCACGCAGGCTGCAGACTCCTCTCGCCGTGCGGGGAGAGGAGTGGCCGCAGGGGGCCATCCCCCGGTTTGATACCACCCGGGCTGGCAGAAAGCTGTCAGCTTTCTGCCAACTGCGTTCCCGCCACATTCCATCCGCGGGCGGGGAGGCAATGACCGAAAAGCCACGGTCCCAGAAGGCAGCTGGAGGCCACGAAAGGTGGCTTCCGGCTCTCCTATTCGGCCGCCACGGGCAGTGGTGTGGCGGAACTGGTTGCGGTCAATTTCTCCACCGAGCTGGATTTCAGTTCGGCGATCAGCTTGAGAGCGATATCGGCCGGCAGTGCGTAAGATTCCACCCGGCCGGAACGGGCGAGATTGATCCCCACCACCCGGCCATCCAGGTTGACGACCGGTCCGCCGCACTGTTCGGGTGCCAGGACGGTATCGTGCTGGAAGGCCAGCGGAAACCCTCCCCGGCGGGTGCTGAGCTTACCGCCCATCAGGTTCTGAACCTGTCCCCGCGACATCAGCGGGCCAAACGGAGCGCTGAGCGTCGCCCGGATCGTCAGCTTTTTCGTACCCCGCATCACCAGCAGTTCGAGGCGGTCTCCGGGGCTGAACTGACGGATGGTGTTCGCGAGGGCGCTGCCGGTGTCCACAATTTTTCCGGCCACGCTGGTGATCACATCGCCTTCCTTCAGGCCCGCCTGATCGGCTCCGCTTTCCGCATGCACTTTGGTGACCTGAGCACCATTCTCCGCATCAGAAATTGAAATGCCCAGCAGGCCTCGTTCGCGGGGCACGGCCCGCCGCTGCACGCTCATCACGCCCACGGCCAGGGGCAGTGTTCCCATGCCGGTTGTGGCCAGCCACTGGCCC
>JAGQPV010000689.1 GCA_020426545.1 Planctomycetaceae bacterium | reverse complement strand
CCTTGCGGAGAATCCCCTTGAACTCGGTGCTCCCCAGTTCGCCATCAACCAGGAATTCTCCAGCCGGCAAATCCTTCCCCATCTTGGAACTGGCGATTCCCACTTCGCCCGGCTGCACGACGATATCCGGTACACGGATGATCTCCCACCACAGCGGGCAGTAGAAATGCCGGCCCGGCCCCAGCATGTGTTCCAGCACGCCCAGCTGCTGTGGCCACCCCGTGGGATTGTCCGGATTGGCTTCCGCAAACTGCCCCGCGGGGGCAGCAGGCCGTGAACCTGGCAGGAAGGGAAGTGGAGGGCCCTTGAACCGCAGGCGGGCACTCTCACCCGGTTCCACATAGATCCGGTTGACCGTCCATTCGAAGGTGAACCAGCCGGCCACCACCACCAGGACCAGCACGCCCACCAGAGCAAGTGTCCTTCCCGCGGGAAGGTTCTGCATCATATTTTTCACCGACATGTTCTGCTCCATCCTGCAGCTGCCCCACTGGCAGCGAATTTCAACCGGCCGGCACTCATCTCACACGCCGCGACAGCCGGTTTCTGGAATGTACCCGTCAGAAAACTCGCCTCTGAGAAAGAACCGCAGCGAACCACCCGCCCGTCAGCGGCCGGCCGCAACCGGTCTGTCACGATCAGGGGCTGCCTTCCGCGCTGGTGGCTGCTGCCGGCTGTTCCGCTGCGACGGGCGACTGCAATTTCCCGGCCGGCGCCGGTTCGGCCCGCACCGCCGGGGTGGTGGAACTCTCGGATACGAAGGACTGGAAAATCTGCATGATCGGGCTGTCGGCCGTGTTGACCATCATCCGCCGGTAAGCGCCCGACATTTTCTGCAGCAGCACATACCGGGCGAACTGATCACCCCGGCCATCAAATGCCAGCACCGAGTTCTTCCAGCCGGCCGCTTCAGCCTCGTTCTGAAAACCAATGACTTCGGCTTCCGCCCGGCCGCGGGCCAGCACGGCTTCCGCTTCATCTTTGGCAGCATCGAGCCGCAGCTGGGCGACACTCAGCCGCTCCTGGGCCTCCGTCACCGCCACTTCCTGTTCCTGCATGGCTTCGGTCGTCAGCTTGATGACCGTCTGATCGGTCTGCACCAGAGCCTGCTTCTGGCGGACAAGCTCCTTCTCGATCGCCAGCTTCTGCTCGGACTCCTGCTGCAGAATCTGCTGCTGGTACTGCTCTTCCTGCTGTTTGGCAATTTCCCGGGCCCGCACGGGTTCCGCAATTTTCTCCGGCGGGCTGATGCGGGTAATCAGCGCCTGAATGATCTCGATGCCCAGGGGTTCGCAGGCTTTCTGCATGGCAATCTGAAAATTGGCCTGGAACTGAGAACGGGTCTCCCCCTGAATGAACTCCCGGCCCGATTCATTGGAACCTTCCAGACGGCAGAAGCTGCGGGCATTCGGCAGAATCACCTTGCGGATGATCTCCTCATCGATCGCGTCTCCGTTCGCTTCCTCGTTGTAGGCCACATACACTTCGGCGGCCTGCTCCGGACGAACGCGAAACTCAATGATTCCATCGAGGCTGACCCAGAAACCATCCCGCGAGGGAAAGCCCATATCCTTGTTGGTCGCCAGGTTAAACCGCTGGCTGCGGCAGTCCACCAGATTGATTCGCGTTTCAAACGGGTTGACGTAATACGTCCCCGGATCGAGGCCTTCTTCCTGCACGCCACGGAAGCCGGCCGGCACCAGCAGCACATTGGGCTGCTCGGGCAGAGGCCCGGCCAGATTGGTCACCACGCCCTTGTAACCCGCCGGCACAATCTGTGGTTCGTGCTCGGTGATTTCGAACAGCCACGGATGAATGGGGTAACGACCGGCCCGCAGCACACCGGGCACAATGCCCCGTGTCAGCGGTTTGCCGTCTTCGCTCATGCGGGCCAGAAATTCCCCGGAAGGCAGTTCCTCACCCGTCAGGCTGACCAGCACGCCCAGCTTCCCGCTGGGAATGACGGTCTGATCCACCACCTGCCATTCCCAGTACAGGGGATTACGGAAGTAGCGTCCTTCCGTCAGAAACTCCCGCTGAATTCCGCGGTGATCGGCCGTGGGAGCGACGACGTCGCTGTTCGTCAGGTTGATGCCGTCCTTGCGGATCAGCACGGCCATCTTCCCCGTGGCCACATCAATCCGGAACTGGTTGTAGACCACCCAGCACCCGCCCAGCACCAGCAGGACGGTCAGCAGGGTCGACCGCGCCGTGGCCCCGCCCGACGAACGGCCCTTCCGCCGGGGCTCCGGCTTCCCCCGCTTTCGCCGAGGTTCCGGTTCGTAATCATCGGGTAGAAAGATATTGTCTGCCATTTCGCCTGTTTCCTTCAGGGAAGGGGACTTCTGCAGAAGGCCATCGCGAGTCTCGAAATCACGGCGGCGGAACATGTCCTGCCCCGCGACCGACGGACCCGCCTGTCGTCGCTGTCTCAAATCCTGCCATGCAGAATGCCGCTGTGCAGTGTGCCGCCATCAGTCCTGCTGCAGCAGCTGAGATCGGCCGGACCGGGGCCGGTTGAACCGCTGTCTGCCGAAAGGCTGCTCGCTGAACGGCCCCGGTGGCACGGTGGCCGAGGAGCCCGCCGACCTCCCGCACCAGCGGGTGGCAACGACAGAGCGGCAGTCAACAACATGAAATCGGCGACCGGCGGGCCGGAAGCAGCCTGCTGCATGATCGATTTTGCACAGCCGGAACCGGCCGGACAGGGTGTCTGTTTCTTCTTTACTTTGCTGGTGCCTGGAAAACGCCGGAGACGGGAGGCGTTCCAGAACTGTCTTCCTCCATGACGCAGAAAACCGCCCTGCGGATCTGCCGAATCCCGATTTTTCCTGGCGAGCGGTCGATCAGGCAGTCTCACCAGACCGTGCGGAATGATCCGTCTGCCAGACAAGCCTCCGCCCGGGAGAATTCCCGCCAGCTCCGTGCGCGGGTTCTGTTCAGTGCGGTGAAAAGCTGGTTCCGCAGCCTGACCACTCTTCCTGACTGTAACTCGGAACAGCCTCGCAGGATGTCCCGTTTCCGGAAGATTCTCCGATCAACCATTCTCCGCGACGGCGGATCTTTCGGAACAGCCGGCACAATTCGCCCCGCGGGCGATTGTTCCCTGCGGGAAATTCACGGGATTTCGGCATGGAACCCCCGCGCCGGATCGTGCAGACTGCAGAAGACACCGACTG
>JAGQPV010000068.1 GCA_020426545.1 Planctomycetaceae bacterium | reverse complement strand
CCCCACCAGCACCGCCGCGTGGCTGGGATCCGTCCGGTGATGGCCAATCTGCACATCGCGAATCGAAAAACTCCCGCCACGGGCAGAAATCTCGTCGAGAATCTTGGGCAGAATCAGACTGTCGATAATGTGCCCCCGCACTTCGACTTCTTCCCGAAAGGGCTGCGACAGGGGATTGCTCCCGTCCGCATCAGCCCCCATGGAACCGGGTTCCGGGGGCGGGCCATCTGCGCGAGATTCCGGGCCAGTCGATGTCATGCGGAAGACTCCCTTCGCTGTCGCGGCCGCTGCGGGGTGCAGCCGGGCCTGCGACGTGGCATTCAGAGATCTTAGAGCCTGCCCCGACCCGCTTCAATGAGTGCTTTTCCGATTTCGCAACCGCTGTCTGCGGGCTGGCAGGGGCGAAACGCGCAATGCCACGTTCCCGCAGCGGTGGATTGCACCGGTTGATTACAGCAGGTAGCTGGCGGTGGTGGCCGCCACGTACGTCAGCAGCAGCACCACGCCGAACACCCGGTTGAGGTGGTCGCCGGAAACGAAAATCCCGATCCGAAAGACCAGCAGCACAAACAGCATCGACGGAAACAGCACACGGAAGAACTGGGGCGAAACTTCCAGCCCGGCTGGTGTGACGGCTGCCGCTGCTC
The DNA here is from genome assembly GCA_020426545.1 of Planctomycetaceae bacterium. Taxonomy (GTDB): domain Bacteria; phylum Planctomycetota; class Planctomycetia; order Planctomycetales; family Planctomycetaceae; genus JAGQPV01. The sequence goes on along the minus strand of JAGQPV010000068.1, from coordinate 14,074 downwards.
CGGCAACGAACAGCACATTCAGAATATCGGCCCCCACCACATTCCCCACTGCCAGGTCACCATGCCCGCGACGGGCCGCTGTAACGGCCGTCACCAGTTCCGGCAATGAGGTACCGAACGCCACCAGAGTCGCAGCGATGATGCCCTCGGGAACGCTCAACCGCACGGCAGCCTCCCGCACGGCGGGAATCAGCAGGTGGGAAGACAGCACCACCAGGGCCACGGCCAGCAGCAGCTTCACCACCACAATACCCGTAGGCCGGTTTTCATCTTCTTCAAATTCCTCCAGGCTGACGGGATCCCGATCCAGCCTCGCCCAGCGGATGGACTGCCAGATATACAGCACCAGCAGGCCCAGCATCACAAAACCCGCCACCTGCGGCATGCGGCCCCCCTCGCTGAAGGCCGTGGACGCAGCAGCCAGTGGCCAGCTGACAGCCACCAGCAGCAGGCCAGAGGCAAACTGCACCCAGCCCTGCCGGTTGACGATATTCCGGTGCAGCGGCAGCGGGGCAATCAGACAGGCGATGCCGAGAATCAGCCCGGTATCGCAGATGATGGACCCCACGGCATTGCCCATCGCCAGTTCGGAACTGCCGCCAATGGCCGCCAGCACCGAAACCGCTACTTCCGGCATGGTGGTGCCGAGGCTGACAATCGTCGCCCCGATCACCACCTTCGACAGGCCCGACCGCTCCGACAGCACCACGGCTTCTTTCACCAGCCAGTCGGCCGCGTAGCCCAGCAGCATCAGGCTGCCGGCGATCATTCCCAGCAGGACCGCCCACGCTGCCCACGGCATTGACTGCCACGGCAGGCCCGCAATGAAATTCTGCAGCTGATGTTCCATCACTCTTCCGGTCGGTGGGGGGAAAGACTTATACCCGTCCGTTCAGCGGGTCGGTGCGAAGCCGCTGGCAGGGCCATGCGATTCGCTGCCGGCAAACTGCTGCAGCGCATTTGACTGACCTGATGGCCGGAATTCAAACCACTGCCAGACGACAGGCCGAATTCCCGCCCGCAACCCCGGTGCCCTTTTTGATTCCCGCCTTGCCTGCCAGCCGATTGCCTGCCGCCAGCCGGGGAGATAGGCTGGTTCCCATGCCGGCCACTGTTCCGACAGAACATCTCAGCAGACAGGCTTTTCTTTTCCCAACGGTTTCTCCCTGCTCAGGGCTCAAGGAATTTCTGCATGAAAACTTCCGCTGCCGCTCCCTCGCTGTGGGTCAGCCTGCTGCTGGCCGGGGCCGTAAGTACACTCGACGCCGCCGAACCGACGGCCGTTCCCGCTCCTTCCGCTTCACCGGTCCTTTCAGCCGAGGCCCGGCTGGAACTGCTGTTCACCCGGGAGGGTGACGACCAGGCAGGACTGACGGAAGGCCCGGCGGCTGCTCCAGATGGTTCGATCTATTTTTCAGATATCCGGCGGGGCACCACGCCCGGCGTGATTCTGCGGTTCGACCCGCAGACGAAGAAAACCACCGTCTTCGCCGAGAACAGCCACAAATCCAACGGGCTGATTTTCGATGAGGATGGCGTCCTGCTGGCCTGCGAAGGAGCCGACGAGGGAGGCCGGGCTTTGTCTGCCTGGAATGTAAAAACCGGCAGGCGGACGGTGCTGGCCGAAGGCTACCAGGGCAAGCGGTTCAACGCACCGAACGACCTGTGCCTTGATGCCGCCGGCAGAATCTACATGACCGACCCGCGGTACCTGGGAGCCGAGCCCCGCGAACTGAAATACCGGGCCGTCTACCGCGTCGACCGGTCCTCGCGCAAGCCGGAAGTGGTGGAGATCACGCACGAGGTCTCCAAGCCCAACGGCATTGCCCTCAGCCCGGACGGACGGACATTGTACGTGGCCGACCACGACAACGGCTCCGACGGAATCGAACCGGAGGAAACACCGCCCACCCCCGGGCCAATGAAAATTTACGCTTTCCCGCTCGATGAACACGGCCTGGTAAACGGCCCCCGCCGCACGCTCGTGGATTTCGGGAAGGAAGCCGGCTGCGATGGAATGACTGTCGATGAGCGGGGCAACCTGTACCTCACCGCCCGCAGCCCGCAGCGGCCGGGTGTGCTGGTCATCAGCCCGACCGGTGTGGAAGTCGCCTTCATTCCCACCGGGCCGCTCGGACAGAAAACCGACGAGGAACACCCCCCGGTCGGCCTGCCCAGCAATGTCGAGTTCGGCCGCGGCAGCGAACGGAATACGCTGTACATCACTGTCGATACCAGCCTGTACCGCATTCCGCTCAATACCGGGCGCGGGGAATGAGCCCTGGCGGCTGAAACGAATTCCCACGGGAAGCAGGAATCAGCCGGGGGCCGGGATTCCGGACTCCGGCGGCAACGCCGGATCGCGATGCCGCCCCCTGAACGGCGAGGACAACAGACAACGGAATGTGGACTATCGAACTGATTGTCATCGTGGGGATGATCGCCGTTAACAGCGTATTCGCCGGCTACGAAATTGCTCTGGCCTCAGTCAGCCCCGGAAAACTTCAGGCTCTGGCCCGGGAGAAGCGTCGCGGTGCTGCGGCAGCCCTGCGGATGAAAGAGAGCATGGAAGCCAGCCTGGCCGTGGTTCAGCTGGGAATCACCCTGGTGGGAGCGGTGGCCGCGGCAACGGGTGGTGCCGGAGCCGAAGAGTGGCTGGAACCGGTGCTGCGCGGCTGGGGCCTCTCGACCGGCGTGTCGCAGACTCTGGCAATCGCCCTCGTGGTTCTGCCGCTGACGGTATTCACCATTATTTTCGGAGAACTGGTTCCGAAAGTCTTTGCGATGCGAAACCGGGAGTGGGTGTGCCTGAAGCTGTCTCCGCCAATGGAGTGGTTTTCCCGCAGTGTTTCCCCGGCGGTCTGGTTCCTCGAAGGATCCGTCACCTGGATCATGAAATGGGCCATTCAGCGGTGGAATTCGCACAGCGAAGAGGATTCCGATGAATCGGTCATTCAGGAACTGCAGGGAGTGGCCGCCCTGGCCCGCATGTCCCGGCTGATTGGCCGTCGTGAAGAAGGGATCATTGTCAGCGCTTCGCGGCTGGCAGCCACACCTCTGAGCAAGGTCATGCTGCCAGCCGAGTACATCGGCATGCTGGTGACCGACCAGACCCTGAACGAGGCCTTGATCGCTGCTCACCAGGAGATGCACACGCGATTTCCCGTGACCGAAGAAGCAGGAAATCCGCAGCGGATCATCGGCTACGTCAACTTCAAGGATATTGTGGTTGCCCTGCGCCTCGCCCCACGCGACCCCTCCCTGCGTAACCTCGTGCGGCGTCTCCTCCGGTTTAGCGCCGGGATGTCCGTCGCCACTTGTCTCGAACATCTGATCCGGGAGCGAAACCATATCGCCCTGGTGACCGATTCCTCCGGCATCATCATCGGGATGATTACCCTGGAGGACATTGTGGAGGAGCTGGTCGGTGAGATACACGACGAGCTGGACCGGATGCCGGTGCACCTCACGCCAGCTGGCCAGGGCTGGATCGCCGGTGGATTTGTCCCCCTGACGCAGCTCCGCCAGACGACGGGAATTGAGTTAAGGCCGCTCAGTGAAAAGCCCGTCTATACACTCAACGACTGGATTGTCGAGCATCTCGATCGCCCGCCACGCGGCGGCGACGAGCTGGAAGAAGATGACTGGCGGATCGCCGTTCGCAAGGTGCGTCACGTTCTGGTCCAGGAAGCATTCCTGAGCCGTAAAAACGGGCCGGTCGCGCAGCTGCAGGCCCCGTCCGAGGAAGCGTCCCCGGGGGCTGCACCACCATCCTGATCCCGCAGGCTGTCATCACAACCGGGCAAGCACCTCAGGTTGAAGGCGTCCGACCCCCGTGTGCCACTGCTGGCTTGTCCAAAAGTGGCTTCCAGCTGAGGACCAGTCACACGTCCGACCGTGTACCTCACGTGGCCGGCGGCAGGTCTTCCGACGGCTGTGCTTCCACCGGGGCCGCGCCGGGCAGCCAGATCTCATAAGAAAACGCCCCCAGCAGTGTACCCCGTCGAACGTCATGACAGTTCAGGCACTGCTTCGCCGCCCGAATGGCCCCCAGCATCAGCACCCGGCCACCCTTTTCTTCCGTCACCAGATCTTCCCGGCCCCGCAGTTCCCGCAGCGAACGCCGTTCAAAGCCGGTCAGTGGCCGGGTCGGCGCATTCGCCAGCCGGTCCATCCGGGGCAGTTCGCGGGATTCATACACCACCGGCTCGGCATGTTTCAGCAGGCTGACGAGTTCCAGACGTGTGATCTGCCAGTTGTGTGTGTTGCCGGCCGGGAACTCGGGGTGTCCAGTCTCCGAGTGTCTGCTTCGGCCATCGGGTACCTTGTCCATCCGGTGCGGAGTGAAGCCCGCGGCCCTCTTCCGCTGTGGCACCCAGCCGATCTCGTCTGGATCGCTGAAGTCGGCGAGGCCATTGCGGTACACGTTCTTCAGCAGCACACGGAAGTCGGTCCCTGCAGTCAAACGAGTTCGGGCTTCAGGCGGTCCGGCATTCTGCTCACCGGCTGCAATCGCTTCCTGTAAATCGGCAGCTTCTGCGAAACTCGGTGCTGGCCGCGCCGGCGGCGGATCCGGCAGCACCACGGGAGAAGCGTCGTTCAACTCGACGTCTTTCCGCTGAAAGTTATGCATCCGGTAGACGCCGAAATCCGGCGCGCTCAGGAACTCCTCCTGCGTCCGGCTGTGAATGTCTTCCAGCGCCAGTTGCCGATAGCCCCTTCTCCTCTCTTCCAGCTGCCGGAGGTCAGTCAGCACGACGTTGCTGAGCGGAATCGGCGCGATCACTGGCGACCGCTCTTTGCCAGCTGCAATCAACGACGGCGACTCCCATCGCAGACGATCATCCAGCGAGACGACCGGAAACTCTTCCCGTATCTCCTGACGGAGTTCCAGCCTCGGCTGGGCGTAACGATACGGCGCACTCCGGAACTCAAATACCGGCCAGGCGAACAGCCAGCATAACGGAGCGGAACACAGAAGCATGGTAATCGGACGATTCGACCATGTACTGCAGACAGCGGAGAAAAAGAACACGGCGAATGCCTGAAACGCCAGCAGGGGAGAATAAAAGGCGACTGAAATTGACAGCGTACACATCACCACGGCGGTGCCGTACAGCCGCAGCCGGGTATGAGCCAGCCCCCAGGCGACCAGCAACAGCCCGCTGGTGAGCAGACCCACCTCCAACGCAATGCGGCTGACTTTCGCTGTCAGCTCATCATGCCCCGTCAGCAACTGCCCGACCTGCAGGTACCGCCATGCTCCGGCACTCAGCGGCCCAAACACACAAACAGTGACTCCCATCCAGGTCAGCAGAAGATGGTGCCAGCGGGTTGCCTGCCACCATCTCACCATTGCGGTCCTGGGCTTCAGACTGAAAAGCATCGGGCCACGGATCCATTCCAGGATAAAGACTGACAACCCGACAACCAGCAGGAAGAACGCCAGCAGCAGGATGCCCCGGATTGCGATCCACACAGTCATGTTGCAGCTCCAGCCAGAGACGCGGCCAGTTCATCGAATGGCACGAGAACATGACATCCACTGTTACCGCTCTGAAGAAGCGTATAGACCAGGAAACCAGCCCACACCCGTTCGGAGACATGGGTAACACATCGAGCGAGACTGTCTCCCACCACATTACCCGCCATTGAACAGCCGGTCAGCAGGGAATTTCTTCGAATTTCCACGTCCCGGGAAGATCGGTCCGAAACTCAATGGCGGGTCGGGCCGGTTGTCAGCCCGAGGCCACAGGTGATAGACTGAAATCCATTCCTGCTGATATGTGAATCATACGATTCCTGCTGCCCGGCAGCAGGCACGAAGGAACGGGATATGCGGCGGAAATCAATCCGGCGAAGTTCAACTCTCACCGCAGTCGTTCTGCTGCCGGTGCTGGCTCTGTACGGTTCCGGCGGGTTCACCGTGTCCGCCGAACTGGAAACACCCGCGAAGCCTGCGGCCTCTGTGCCGGCCGAAAAACCGGCCGGCGACAGCAAACCGCAGCCGGTCGATTACCTGAAACAGATTCGCCCCCTGCTGGCTGCCCACTGCGACAGCTGTCACTCCGCTGCGCAGCAGGAATCGGGCTATCGCCTGGATACCGCCGAGCTGGCCATTCGCGGCGGCGACCGCGGTCCGGCCATCGTTCCCGGTGATCCCGAAAAGAGCCTGCTGTATCTGGCCCTCCTGAAAGATGGCGACGTCTCGCAGATGCCGGCCGAAGGCCGCAAACTGAACGAAACCGAAATCGCCCTCATCCGTCGCTGGATCGAACAGGGTGCCCCGCATCCGCAGGATGAAGTCGCACAGGCCGCCGGCTCCACTTCAAAGCACTGGTCTTTTCAGCCGATCCGCCGGCCCGCTGTCCCGGTCGTCCGCCAGCAGGATCGCGTCCGCAACGCGGTCGATGCCTTTATTCTCCGTCGACTGGAACAGGAACAGCTCGAACTTTCCGCCGCTGCCCCGCGTGAAACGCTGATTCGCCGGCTCAGCCTCGACCTCCGCGGCCTGCCGCCTTCTCCTGCTGAGATCGATCAGTTCCTGCAGGACGATTCGCCCGATGCCTGGGACCAGCTGGTTGATCGCATGCTCGATTCGCCACATTTCGGCGAACGCTGGGGACGCCACTGGCTGGACGTCGCCCGCTACGCCGATTCCAACGGGTTCACGATCGATGGCCCCCGTTCCATCTGGAAGTACCGCGACTGGGTCATCAACGCGCTCAACCGCGATCTGCCTTTTGATCAGTTTGTCATCGAACAGCTGGCTGGCGACCAGCTGCCCGACGCCACCACCGAGCAGTTGATCGCCACCGGTTTTCACCGCAACACGCTGATCAATCAGGAAGGTGGCACCGATCAGGAACAGTTCCGCGTGGAAGCCGTCGTCGACCGGGTGAACACCACGGGGTCTGTTTTTCTGGGGCTGACGGTGGGTTGCGCGCAGTGCCACGCGCACAAGTACGACCCCATCAGCCAGCGGGAATTTTACGAGCTGTTTGCCATCTTCAATAACTGTGATGAACCAAATATCCAGGTACCCACGGCGGAGCAGGCGGCCCGCCAGAAGTCGCTGAAGGAACAGATCGCCGCTGTCGAAGGACCGCTGAAGGCCCGCGATGCGGAATACGCGAAAGGCATGGCCGAATGGGAGCAGCGGATTGCAGCGCTGCCGGCTGTCGCATGGAAAACCTGCGGTCCGGCGGAACTGGCGACTGTTGATGGTTCCGTGCTGGCGAAGCAGGACGACCATTCCATTTTCGTCGACTTCACCACACCACCCCGCGACACCTTCCTTGTGACAGTTGAAACGAAGCTGAAGCAGTTTTCCGCCATCCGTCTCGAAGCGCTGACTCACCCCTCGCTGCCGAAGAACGGCCCCGGCCGGGCCGGCAACGGGAATTTCGTACTGACAGGCTTTGAAGCCTTTCTCGCTCCGCAGGGCGCACCTGCCGAAGAAAAAACGAAAGAGGATGGCCAGCAGCAGGACAGCAGCCTGCAGCCCGTGAAACTGGTGGAAGCCATCGCCGACCACTCGCAGGAAGGCTGGCCGATTGCCCACACGCTGGATGACGACCCGCAGTCCGGCTGGGGCATCAATGTGAAGTCCGGCAGCCTGAATGTTGATCGGGAGGCCGTGTTCCTGCTGGCCGAACCGGTGGCTGTGCCGGAATCCGGCAGACTGCAGTTCCGCCTGCACCACCGCCATGTCGATGCCGGTTACCTGCTGGGGCGGTTCCGTCTGTCCGTCACCGACGCGCCTGTGGAATCCCTGCGAACGCCGGACAGCATCCGCCAGCTGATTGCCATTCCGGCAGACAAGCGGGATGCGAAACAGAAGGAATCGCTCAAGACCGCTTTTCACGAAACCGACGCCGAACGCAAACCCCTCGCCGAAAAACTCGGTCAGCTCCGCAAGCAGGAACAGGCTCTGGTTCGCGAAATCCCCACCACCATGACCCTGAAGGAACGAGCCAGCAATCCGCGGGAATCGTACATTCATATTCGGGGGGATTTCCTCCGTAAAGGGGCCACGGTCACCGGCGGCGTGCCCGCCGTTCTGCCTCCGCTGCCGGAAAGTAAATCCTCGCCCAGTCGTCTTGAACTGGCCCGCTGGCTGGTCGCTCCGGAGAACCCGCTGACGTCCCGCGTGACAGTGAACCGCTTCTGGCAGCGGCTGTTCGGCCGGGGCCTGGTGCGGACGGAGGACGACTTCGGCATTCAGGGGGCACCACCCACGCATCCCGAACTGCTGGACTGGCTGGCCGACGATTTCCAGCGGCAGAACTGGAGCGTCAAACAGCTGCTGCGTACGATTCTGACCTCGAACACCTACCGGCAGAGTTCCGACGCGAACGAAATGCTGCTGCAGCGGGATCCCGATAACCGCCTGCTGGCCCGGCAGTCCCGCCTGCGGCTGGAAGCGGAGATCCTGCGGGATGTGGCCCTGGCCAGCAGCGGGCTGCTCAGTCCCCAGGTGGGCGGGCCGGGCGTCTACCCGCCCCAGCCGGAGGGCATTTACGTGCTGACACAGGTCCGCAAGGCCTGGCCGGAAAGCAAAGGCCAGGACCGTTACCGCCGGGGAATGTATACTTACTTCTGGCGATCCAGCCCGTATCCGCTGCTGCCCACCTTCGACGCTCCCGAGGCCAACACCACCTGCACCCGGCGTTCCCGTTCCAACACGCCGCTGCAGGCCCTGACGCTGGCCAACGACCGGGCCTTTGTGGAATTCGCGGCCGGTCTGGCTGGCCGCCTGCTCGACGAAGGTTCCTCCAACGATGCCGACCGGCTGGCTCATGGCTTCCGTCTGTGCCTGGCCCGCCCCCCGGCCGAACAGGAACTCGACCTGCTGGTTCCCTTTGTCGAAAAACAGCGCAGCTGGTTTCAGGAACACCCCGAGGACGCGAAGAAACTCGTCGCCGCTGCCGGTGCAGTCCAGCAGACATCCGACGACATCCCTTCCGCCGAACTGGCCGCCTGGATCGCCACCGCCCGCGTGCTGCTCAATCTGGATGAATTCATCACCCGCAATTGATCTCCGGCCCGGAATGATCCTTTGACGAGGGTCGAAGCGTCACAACAAACCGCCGCAGGCGGCCCGCAACTGATCTCCGGCACGGCACGCTCCCCCGCGACCGCACCCCGGCAGCAGGCGGTTTTCAGCAGACAGGAAGAATCGCATGACACCGTTCGATGCAGCCCGCCTGACCTCCGAACGCCAGCAGACGCTCTGGCAGACCCGCCGGCATTTCTTCGCCGACTGCGGGCTGGGGCTGGGTTCGCTGGCGCTGGGTTCCATGCTCTGTGAAAACGGCGCCGTCGCCGCCACCAGCACCGATGCCGCGAAAATCGGCCATTTCGCCGCGAAGGCCGACCGCGTGATTTACCTGTTCATGGCGGGTGGTCCCAGCCAGCTGGAGCTGTTTGACTACAAGCCGAAGCTGCAGGAACTCAGCGGTCAGGTGATTCCGGAATCCTACGTGGAGGGCAAGCGGTTCGCCTTCATCCGCAAGGATGCCAAACTGCTGGGCACCACCCGGAAGTTCCATCAGCACGGGGAATCCGGTGCGATGATGTCGGAACTGCTCCCTCACCTGAGCCAGGTGGCGGACGAACTGGCCATCGTCCGCAGCGTGAAGACCGACGTCTTCAATCACGGTCCGGCCAAACTGTTCGTGAATACGGGTTCCGCCCGGTTTGGCCGGCCCAGCATGGGCGCCTGGATCACCTATGGCATCGGCAGCGAAGCCACCAGCCTGCCCGGCTTTGTAGTGCTGCAGTCCGGCCCCCGCGGACCGCGGGGTGGTACACCTCTATGGGGCAGCGGTTTCCTGCCGACAACCTACCAAGGCGTGCCATTCCTCAACGGAGCCGAACCGGTTCTCAACCTGTCCAGCCCGCCGGGCATTGGCCGCGAGCAGCAGGGGGAGTTTGTCAACGCGGTCAATCAGCTGAATCAGATGCGGCTGCAGCAGGTGGGCGACCCGGAAATTTCCACGCGAATCGCCGCGGCCGAAATGGCCTACCGCATGCAGACCAGTGCCCCCGACCTGATGAATCTTTCCGGGGAAACCAAAGACACCCTCACCAGCTACGGCTGCGACCCGGTCAAACCCTCCTTTGGCAGAAACTGCCTGCTGGCCCGCCGGCTGGTGGAACGCGGAGTGCGGTTCGTGCAGCTGTACCACACCGACTGGGACCACCACGGCAACCCGGGCACCAACCTCGGGCAGCCGCTCGACGACCGCTGCCGCGAAGTCGATCAGCCCGTGGCCGCACTGATTCGCGACCTGAAACAGCGGGGCCTGCTCGACCGGACGCTGGTGGTCTGGGGCGGGGAATTCGGCCGCACCCCGCAGGGGGAACCGCGGGACACCGCCGGGCGGGATCATCACATCGAAGCCTATTCGATGTTCATGGCGGGTGGAGGGGTCCGCGGCGGAGCCCAGGTAGGCCAGACCGACGAACTGGGCTATTATACCATCGAAGACCAGGTCCATATTCATGACCTGCAGGCGACGATTCTGCACCTGCTGGGCCTCGACCACGAACGGCTGACCTGGCGGTTCCAGGGGCGGGATTTCCGGCTGACCGATGTCGCGGGCCGGGTCGTGCACAAACTGCTGGCCTGAGTCCCCCACCGGCTGCAGATGACAGCCCGGTACCAATTGCTCCCTGCAGAATCAGCTCCCCCGGGGAGCCGTGGAACAAATATGCCCACCGCCGAAAAGTACCTCCGCCCGGAAGTCATTCAGACGGTGGCCCGGCTCGACCTGCGTGCCCGGTTTATTGTCGAGGGGTTTCTCTCCGGGCTGCATGCCAGTCCGTTCCACGGGTTCAGCGTCGAGTTCAGCGAGCACCGCCGTTACACCCAGGGCGATGACCTGAAAGATCTCGACTGGGGCGTGTATGCCCGCACCGACAGGTACTACATTCGCAAGTACCAGGCCGAGACGAACATCACCGGCTTTCTGCTGATGGATCTCTCGGAGAGCATGGCCTACACCTACCGGCAGGAGCTGACCAAGTTCGAGTACTCCATCTGCCTGGCGGCTGCTTTAAGCTACCTGATGATTCATCAGCAGGACCCCGTCGGGCTGATCACCTTCGGCGAGAAAATTCAGCACAGCATTCCCGCCCACAGCCGCCGGACACAGCTGTCGAGCATCCTGGCGACTCTGGCTTCCGTGCGGCCGGCCGGCCCGACGGAAGTTGCCCTCAACCTCCGCCGCGTGGCAGCCATGGTTCGTCATCGCAGCCTCCTGATGCTGTTTTCCGACCTGCTGACAGACCCGGATGAAGTCATTCAGAGTCTGCACCTGTTGCGGCACGCCGGGCACGATGTAATTCTGTTCCATGTGCTGGATGAAGCGGAAGTCAGTTTTCCGTTCGAAGGCATGGTGGATCTCGAAGATCCCGAAACCGGCGAAAGCATGCTGCTGGATGCCCGGGGCATGCGCAGCGATTACCAGGAAGCCGTGGCGGAACTCCGCGAGAAATACCGGAAAGAATGCCAGGCTGCCCAGGTCGATTATGTGCCGCTCGATACCAGCATGCCTTTCGACCGGGCCCTGCTGGAATACCTCGCCCAGCGGAAAGCCCGCTTCTGAACCGAAGCGACCGTCAGGCGGAACGGCCCGGCTTACCGCAGTTCCAGAACGGCTGATCACTTCTGACCGCGGCGGGTCCGTGAGGCGAGAAATCCGCCGAGGCTTTTCTGTACGGGGGCCGTCGTGCGGAAGGTTTCAAAATCGATGCCGGCCCCGGCGGTCCGCTTCTCCAGACTGCTGCTGAATTCCGCGTACCGCTTGAGGTAATGCGCCCGCAGCTGATGCGGATCGACCACGACCCGGTGGTTCTGCCGTTCCAGACTGCGAAACTGCGTGGAACCCGTAAACGGAAAATCCTCTTCCTCGGGTGTCACAATCCGCAGCAGAATCACCTCGTGCTTCGCGTGGCGAAACTGCTTGAGGGCCGCCATCAGCTGGTCCACGTCGTCAAAGCAGTCGCTGACGATAAAGATCAGCGATCGCCGCTTGAGTGTCGGCAGCAGGTCGGCCAGCACACCGGCCATGCTGGTCTCGCCGCCGGGCTCTGTGCTTTCCAGTACCTGCATGATCCGCCGCAGATTTCCCGGGCTGGCGGCGGGTTCAATCCGCTCCCGCACTCGGGAATCCCACGTCACCAGCCCCGTGGCATCCCGCTGCGACAGCAGCAGGTGGCCCAGCGAAGCCACCAGATAGCGGGCATACTCAAACTTGCTGACCGTGCTGCCAGCGTAGGCCATGCTGCCCGAAGCATCCAGCAGCAGCCAGCATCTGAGGTTCGTTTCGTCCTCATATTCCTTGATGTAGTACTTCCCCGTCTTGCCATAAGCCCGCCAGTCGATATGGCGGATTTCATCGCCGGGGTAGTACTGCCGGTGCTCCACGAACTCGATGCTTGAACCTTTGAACGGGCTCTTGTGCTGCCCGATCATGAACCCTTCCACCACCAGCCGCGCCACCACCTCCAGCCGCCCGAAGCGGGCCAGTTCCGACGGATCCTGCGGGAGTGGCGACGGTATCCGAGCTGGAGACAATTCCGCTTCCTCCCCGTGAACCCCGCAACCGGGCGATTCTCCGGTCCCGGACGTTCAGTTTTCTTAACAATCGTTATGAAATTCCCTGCGTCGGCAGGATTTTACCGCAGTTAAGCCCGAAAACTGCGTAAGTTCTGCGGTCCGTCTCCGCTGTGTCAGTCGTATTGGCCGGCAGGTCACAACAGGCATCTGCCCCGTCAATGCCTCGGCAGTGGGGGCGGGCCATTTCCATGCGGCCAGCCACCGGCCAGCAGCCACCGAAGACAGCATCCAATAGACAGCAGCAGCCACCGCAGAACAAGTGCCTGGCCGCCCGGCTTCCTTGCGGAGAGCGGGTGCCGCCCGTTCAATGGTCAGTCAGATTAATCCCGAGCATCTCAACTGGGCCGAGTGCCTGCCATGATGGCCGAGTACCATCGCAGGCCATCATGGCGGTCCTCCGCGCTATCTCTGCAGTCTGCGAGCCAGTCGCAGTTCCGCCGGGCCCTGAGTGCATCGGTGCACACTGACTTCCGAAACGAGAGCCCCGCCATGAGTCTGAAGATCAACACCGAGCGGATGACTGCTGCCGTGTTGGCCGTAGCGTTGCACTGCTGCCTGCTGATGGGCCACGTCCATGCGGAGGATCCGCCGGGTGCCGCAACAGCGGAAACCACCTTCCAGCCGCTGGAATTCACGGTGGAGCGGCAAGCCGTGCTGGAACACGACGACGGCCAGTTCCTGTGGTTCCATCCACGGGCGGTGGCCGTACCCCGCGGAGAGTCGGCGAATTCAGACACCCGGCATTCCCCGCAGGTCTGGATGACGCTGCAGAAGCACCTGCGAACGTCGGATCACTATTCCGGCCTGTGGCTGATGAAATCCGACGACCTCGGAAAAACCTGGAACGGCCCGACGGCCCGGCCGGAACTGGACTGGGTCCGCGAGTCCGACTCGGTCGATATCGCCGTGGCCGATGTCACTCCCGGATGGCATCCGGCAACCCGGAAAATTCTGGCCGTCGGCGCGCAGATCCGCTACAGCCGGGAAGGGGCTCAGCTGAATGACGTGCCGCGGGCCCATCAGACAGCGTACGCGGTCGTCGATCCCGCCACCGGCAAATGTACGAAATGGAAGCGGCTGGAGTTGCCCGCCGGGAAACTGTTCGAAGTAGCCCGCAGCGCCTGCGCGCAGTTTCTGGTCGAGCCAGACGGGTCGGTACTGCTGCCCTTCTACATTGCGGAGCACCCGGACCAGCCTCATTCGGTAACGGTCGTCCGCTGCCGGTTCGACGGCACAACACTGTCATATCAGGCACATGGAAATGTCCTGCGGCAGGACGAAGTTCGCGGACTGGTGGAGCCCTCACTGGTGAAGCACAAAGGGCGATACTGGCTGACCATTCGCCACGACCTCAAGGGCTACGTCACCAGCAGCGACGACGGACTGCAGTACACAAAGCCAGAGCCATGGCGTTTCGACGACGGGACCGAACTGGGCAGCTACAAC
>JAGQPV010000688.1 GCA_020426545.1 Planctomycetaceae bacterium | reverse complement strand
TCTTCCCACCGGGGCGGACGAACTGCCGGACGACTGATTCCCGGAATCCGCCGAGTCGTTCGTGTCGGAGGCTGCCGCGGCATCATCGGGACCAGGCCCGCCCGCTGGATCGGGACCGGACTGTGCACTGGCGGAGGAAGCCAGCACCATGACCAGTACCGCGGCTAACAGCCATTCTGTAAGCGTCTTCATCATCTGTCCCTGCCCGCCTCTTCCAGAAAATCAGCCGTCCAGCCTTCCGGCGAAGAAAGAGTGGAAGTTTCCCGACAGCAGGAAGACAGTCCCGGTACGGGGTGTGTTCCAGACTGGAGATCCTGGTGCAGCCTCACGATAGACAGCGGGGTTGAAGAGTGGAAACGGGAGCACGAATTCCCGGAATAAGACCCTGAGCGGGCCATGGTCTGCACAGGCGAACAACGGGCTCCATGCTACCCGATGAAGACAGTGCGCGTCTACCGGTTCGACTGGCGTGGACGGGTTCTGGCAGTGGATTGCGGAACGGCCGTGCCACCAGAGCGGTCTGCGACAGTTCCGCCCGGGAACATCGGACCCGAGGCTCGGGGCGAGTCTTCGGGAATGGACGCGGAACGCCGGCCGGGAGTTCCGCACGGTTCTACAGATTCCTCAGATTGAACGTGCCCCGGAGGCCGTCCCGGGCAGCAGGCTGGCGACCATTCGTGCGGCAGCATCTGACTCGCCCCCGTTCCGCGGACGGACCGTCTGTCGGACGGTGCCCTGGCTGTCAGATGGCGAACCGTCGTCAGCTGGCGGCCAGAGCGCCGGCGGACTTCCGCCGGCATGACAGACTTCGGGCTGGCCGCCTGCTGAAGGGGTGCCGGCCGGTCGGCAGGTCAGTTGACCTTCGTGGTGATGCCCTTGAGCCACATCTTCAGCTGGTCCGGGTTCGGCGAGATTTCAAAGGCGTCGGCCCGGCTGATGAACTCCCGCTCCACGAAGTCCTGCAGGCTGTGGTTGAAGGCCTGCATGCCGTCTTCCCGGCCATAAATCACGCTGTAGATCTTTTCGTCCTGATTCTCGGAAACGTACTTCCGCACACTCGGGTTGAATCGCAGCACTTCCACAATGGGAACCCGCGAGGGCGTATCGACCACCGTCTTGAGCAGCTTCTGCCCGACGATGGCCTTCATGTTCATGGACATGGTCGCCCGGATGGCGTTGTGCATTTCCGGCGGGAACAGGTCGAGAATACGGGCGATGGTACCCGGGGCACTGGAAGCGTGAATCGTTCCGAACACCAGGTGACCGGTTTCCGCCGCGTGAATGGCGGTTTCGAAGGTTTCGCGGTCTCGCATTTCACCCACCAGCATGATGTCCGGGTCTTCACGGACGGCATGCTTCATCGAGACATGAAAGTCGACCACGTCCTGCCCGATCTCCCGCTGGTTGATCAGGCATTTGTCCTGGGTGTAGACGAATTCGATCGGGTCTTCGATGGTCAGGATATGCTTGCGGTAGTTCTGGTTGATCCAGTTCAGCATCGAGGCAATGGTGGTCGATTTACCGGAACCGGTCACCCCGGCGAGCAGCACCATGCCCTGATCGAATTTGCAGAGCGATTCCATCACCGGGGGCAGGTACAGCCCTTCAAACGGTGGGATGAACCGTTCAATCTTACGGGCGACCATGCCCACTTTGCCCAGCTGGGTAAACAGGTTGACTCGGAACCGCCACGGGTCGCCGTCCATGATCAGCGTCTTGGAGTAGTCGGCCCCGCCATCGCGATGAAAGATGTCGAGGTTTCGCTGATCCATCATGGGGAAGGTCAGCTCGATCATCTTCGATTCGCTGATCGGGTCCATCTGCAGTTCGCGGAGGGTGCCCTTCACACGGAACACGGGGGGCCGGTCCACCTGCAGGTGAATGTCGGAACAGCCATGCTTGATCGCCAGCCGGAAGATCTTGTTGATCTCGATATCGGCCGTGGGATCAAATGTGGACTTCGTCCACTCGTGAACCATCACCATCAGAGAAATCTCCGCAAGCTGAACTGAACGGGTGCCGGCAACATCAGGAGCTGGCCGGGAGCGGCTCATCGGTGCGAACTGGAACTCCGTGCCTGGCCAGATACTGCCGGGCTTCGCGAACTGTGTACTCACCGTAGTGAAAAATACTGGCTGCCAGAGCCGCGCTGGCTCCCCCTTCGGTCAGGGCATCCAGCATATGAGCGGGCGAGCCGCAGCCCCCGCTGGCCACCACGGGGATGGTGACGGCATCGCTGACAGCCCGCGTGATTTCAATATCGTAACCGTCTTTCGTACCGTCCGCATCCATGCTGGTCAGCACGATTTCTCCCGCTCCCAGCCGCTCCATCTCCTGCGCGAGGGCGAGGGCATCCATCCCGGTGGGAATTCGTCCGCCGCTGATATGAACTTCCCACCACACCTGGCTGGTGGGCGAATCAAAGCCCGCAGGCGCCGGATGCGGAACCACACGCAGATGTTCGGGCACGGAATTCACCAGTTCCTGGTGTTCCGCGGTGTCAGCACCCTCTGCCGGCACGGCCACACGGCGGGGGTCGATGTTGACCACAATGCACTGGCTGCCGAAGCGGCGGGCGGCCTGTGCCACGAACTCCGGGTTCCGCACGGCGGCGGAATTAATGGAGACCTTGTCGCACCCGGCCTTCAGCAGCATGCGGATATCTTCCAGAGTGCGAATTCCGCCGCCCACCGTCAGCGGCATGAAGATCACTTCTGAAGTCTGCCGCACAATCTCCAGCAGAATGTCCCGTTCCTCATGACTGGCCGTGATATCGAGAAAGACCAGTTCATCGGCCCCTTCGGCATCGTAGCGGGCGGCAACCTGCACCGGGTCTCCGGCATCGCGCAGGTTGACGAAGTTCACGCCCTTCACCACGCGGCCACCGTGGACATCGAGGCAGGGAATGATGCGACGGGCAAGCATAAGGCAACCTGAAACTGCGAATGAAACCACGACAGTCGGCAACAAAGTGGTCCGCCGGGCCAGTCGCAGGCGGTTTCGCCCCGGGCCTGAACAGCGGAAGGAGCAGCACCGCTGGAGAATAGAGTTTCCGAAACTGAATCTAATCCGGCTGCAGGTGCCAGTCAATCTGCAGTCGAGGGCGCGGTGCGGCCGGCTGTCGGGTGGGGACCACGTCCGGGGGAGCACATCAGCGGCGGGAATTCAGTCTTCCGGTGCGTCATCG
>JAGQPV010000687.1 GCA_020426545.1 Planctomycetaceae bacterium | reverse complement strand
CGACCAGCGACGCCCACTACGTGACGAGGGACGACGCCGTCGCGCAGGACGTCTTGCTGTGCATCAATACGGGAAAATTTCGCACCGATTCCAACCGGATGCGAATGGAGGGCGATCAGTTTTTCCTGCGAAGCCCGGAGGAGATGTTTGCGGCGTTGCCCGACCAGGCGGATGCGCTGCGCCGCTCCCAAGAAATAGCCGATTCGATTGACATCGACCTCGAGCTTGGCAAGCGTCACTTTCCCACCTTCCATCCGCCGGCGCAGCAGTCGGCCGCGGAGTATCTCCGCGAGTTGTGCGTCAGCGGCCTGCGGGAGCGGTACGCGCAGCGGCCTCACCGTTTGAACGGCGACGACCTTTCAAGCGAGGTCTACGAACGGCTGGACCGGGAGTTGGCGGTCATTAATAAGTTGGGCTTCGCCGACTACTTTCTGATCGTGTGGGATTTCGTGCGGTTCGCCAAAGAGAACGGCATTCCCTGCACGGCACGAGGTTCGGCCTGCGGGGCCCTGGTGGCTTACCTGCTGGGTCTGGGCGACGTCTGTCCGCTGGAATTCGATCTGCTGTTTGAGCGGTTCCTGGATGTGAACCGGAAAGAGCCGCCGGATATCGATATCGACTTCTGCCGCGACCGCCGGCAGATGGTGATCGATTACACCAAGGAGAAGTACGGCTCAGACAGTGTGGCCCAGATTGGCACGTATGGGACGTTGAAAGCCAAAGCCGCCATTCGCGATGTGGGCCGGGCTCTGTCCGTGCCGCTGCCGCGGGTCAACGAAGTCGCCAAGATGATTCCCGAGACTCTGGGGATCAAGCTGAAGGATGCGCTGAAGGAAAGCCCCGAACTGAAGGATGCCTACGAGCAGGATCCGCAGGTCAAAGAACTGATCGACATTGCCATTCGGCTGGAGGGGCTGTCCCGCAGTGCGGGCACGCACGCCGCCGGTGTGGTGGTGGCCGATCAGCCGCTGTTCGAGCTGCTGCCGCTGCAGAAGATTACCGGCAAGGAAGACATCATCACCCAGTGGGACGGCCCCACGGTGGAGGCCGCCGGCCTGCTGAAGATGGACTTCCTCGGTCTGCGAAACCTGTCGATTCTGGATAAGGCCGTGCAGAACGTCCGCCGGCACCACGGTGTGGAAATCATTCCGCACAAGCTGCCCCGGGATGACAAGGCCACGTTCGCCCTGCTGCAGCGGGGCGAAACGAAGGGAATCTTCCAGCTGGAATCCGGCGGTATGCGGGACCTGCTGACGAAGATGAAGCCGGATAAGTTTGCCGACATCATCGCCACCTCGGCCCTGTATCGTCCCGGTCCGCTGGAAGGCGGAATGGTGATGACCTATGTGGAGGTGAAGCACGGTCGCCAGCCGATCACGAAGGTTCACCCGCTGATCGATGAAATCCTGGAAGAGACCTACGGGGTGATGGTCTACCAGGAACAGGTGATGCGGATTCTGAACCGGCTGGGCGGGATTGAGCTGTCCAGCGCGTACCTGTGTATTAAAGCCATCAGTAAGAAGAAGCTGCCTACCATCGCGAAGTTTCGCGATGAATTCCTCGATGGTGCGGTCAAGCAGGATCTCGATCGGGAAAAGGCCGAAGAACTGTTCGGCATGATCGAGAAGTTCGCCGGTTATGGTTTCAATAAATCGCATTCGACAGCTTACGGGCTGATTGCCTACCAGACGGCTTACCTTAAGGCACATTATCCCACGGAGTTCATGGCGGCGCTGCTGTCCTGCGGGATGGAAAGTTCCGAGCGGATTGCCGAGCACGTGGACGATGCCCGTCGCATGGGAATCACGGTCGAGCCGCCGAATGTGAATCAGTCGGAAGTGGAATTCACGGTACTGGGCGACAAGCGGCTGGCTTTCGGCCTGGGAGCCATTAAAGGCGTGGGAGAGCAGGCGCTGGAAGCCATTGTGGCCGAGCGGCTGGAGAACGGGCCCTATACCGATATCTTCAATCTCACCGAGCGGATCGACCCGAAGAACCTCAACCGGGCGACTCTGGAAGCGCTGATTGCCGCGGGCGGGCTGGACGTGTTTGGCCCCAACCGGGCCCAGCACATGATGGCCGTGGATCGGGCGGTTCAGGCAGCTGCATCGCTGCACCGGGATCGGCAGCGGGGGCAGCAGAGTCTGTTCGGCGGAGACGACGATGAGAACATGAAGGATGCGGACGGCGAACTGCTGCCGGTGACTCTGCCTGAGGCACCAGAGTGGACTCACAGCCAGAAGCTGGCGGCCGAGAAGGAGGTGTTCGGCTTCTATCTGACGTCTCATCCGCTGACGGAATATGCGGAGCAGATCAACAAGTACGCCACCCACCGCAACCATGACCTGCTGGATCTGCAGGACGGGGCGGAAGTGTTTCTCGGCGGAATGATTTCCGCCATCCGCAAAGCGGCCACCAAGAAGCCCAGCCGCAACGGGCATACGCGGTACGTGAATTTCGATCTGGAAGATCCCACCGGCGTCGTGCGGTGCATCATGTGGCCCGAGGAATTCTCCCGCATGGGAGACAACGTCGAGCAGGAGCAGATCTGCTTTGTCCGTGGCCGGGTGGATCGTCGCGGTCGGGAACCGAATGTGGTGGTGAACCACCTGATGCTGCCCGACGAGGCCGACAAGGAATTTACGAAGCAGCTGGCCATCAAGTTCCAGCGGGGCATTCACACCGAGCACGACATGGTGCAGGTACGGGACGTGCTGCACAAATTCCCCGGACGGACCGATGTGGTGCTGGCCGTCGATACGGCCAACGGAGAAGGCGAACAGGCCGAAGCCTGGCGGGTGTATCTGGTGACCCCCGCCGACCTGAAGGTTTCCTGCGGAACCGAACTGCGGGCGGAGCTGAACCGCGTGCTGGGAACCGGCAATTATCAGCTGCACTCGGGCAGGAAACGCGGCGGGAACGGCAATGGCAACGGCGGCCCCCCTCCGGGCGGTGGATCCCGAGGCACGGGCCGCTGAGGCGAGAAAAACCAAAAGGCGCAAACAGACAAAGCACGAAGAGACGAATTCCGCGTTCAGGCCGCCCTTAAATCGGCCCGGCTGACAGGCGGACTGGTGACTGACAGCCTGGTTCGGACAGACAGCGAGAGGGTTTTCAACAGCCTGTTGAAATCAACTGGAACGCAGTGAATACCCGCCTGCGTCAACGCAGCTGTGCTCGAAAGCCGTCTCC
>JAGQPV010000686.1 GCA_020426545.1 Planctomycetaceae bacterium | reverse complement strand
CGGAGATTGTCTCCGGGCGGTCGCTGTCCGCAGTGGGAATGCGTTCCGCCTGCGGGCTCTGTTCCGGCGTCTGCGCGGATTCCTTCACGCCGGGAGCGGCCGGCACCGGGGCAGCAGCCGGATCCTGATCCGGAGCAGAGCGGTCTGCGAAGGGATACATGCCGGAGGGCTGGGCTGAAAACATGACGGCACTTTCAGAGACTGTCTGGAGACCTGCCGTGCCCTGCCGGCGAATGCGGGAGGGTGGGATTGCAGGCACAGTCTGAGACATGGACCCGACGGTGCGGGCGGTCCCCGGCAGACGCCGTCTGGCGAACTGCCGGCAGAAGCAGACAACGGGCAGCAACAGACAACAGGCCGAAGCAGGTTGGGCGAAACTGCGGCCGGGGTTCTGCTTCCGCCGTGAAGCGGAGGCAGATGGTTCTCCCGAAACCTGCTTCAGACGGGTACGGTTTCCCGCAGCGCTTCGCGAACCCGGTCGAATGGCTCGCCCAGGTCGGCCGCGGCCGGCAGGACTTCCGCCTGCTGCTGAATCGCTTCCCGATCCTCGGAATACGCCGGATCAAACCGCAGGAAGGCTCCGCCGATCTGCAGCAGATTCTGCTGCTGCGCGACCGCCGTTCCTCCTCCGGCGGAAGTGGCCGGTTGACCTGTCGCGGCGGGTTCGTCATCGGTCTCGCTGACGCAGGCGACCGGAACCGAGACATGCTGCCGCAGATCGAGAAATTCGGGCTGATCCACAAATACGACATCCGGCTTCACGCTGACGCGGGTGACGAGTGTCCGGCCGATGAGATCTCCAAAAACCCACGACCGCAGTGTGGGGCCATACAGCAGTTCCTGCGTGTGATTCGGTCGGACCGGGGCCGTACACTGGAATTCCAGCGGGCGCCCCATCCGGTTGGTCACGAGCAGACCGCCAGCGTATCCGCCGTCGGCTGTTTCGATGGCCGTCAGGAAGCCGAGCCGAAGTTCTGCCTGTCCGTTCGAACTCATAGACGGGAGCATCCTCTCTGTAGTAATCCGGAACATCCCGGGCTGTTCGGGAAGGGGTCGGTCTCCGTACCGCCTCACTTCGCCGATGGGGTTCCTCTTCTGTTGTTCGTCCCGTACGGTGGGCGGACTTGAGCGGTTGTAGTGCCGGGGCGGGCTTCATGAGGAGATTGCCTTCCGGCAGATTTTGCCGGTGACAGTGAGCGGTCGACGACCTCGATGTCGGCGTACACCCGTGCCTTTTCAGTGAACGGAGTCGGCGTTTCAATGGAACTTTTTCCGTGGCCGGCGAGCGGCCAGGGGTAGTGAAGCGACCGCAGGTTTGGAATCGGGCGGGGGGCCGGCTAAGCTCGCTGTTACTGGTCTGTTCCCCCGGGAACCGCACCAGCCGGAAGAACCCGCCGGTGGATTCTCCCCTGCTCCGCCCTGCCCGGCCGAGCCAGAGTTCACCAGAACCCGAATGCTGCTTCAGGACGAGTGTGCCGATGCCGACTGCCCGAGCGGACCTGCTCTCCCGCGAAGAAATCCTCGCCGTGCAGAATCAGCGGCTGCGGGATCTGCTGGCGGCCGTGCTGCCCGCCAACCGCTTCTGGCGGGAACGGTACGCAGCTGCCGGCGTGGACTGCACCGCAATCCACAGCGTGGACGACCTGCCGCAGCTGCCGCCGGTCACCAAGCAGGAACTGATTGAAGACCAGACCAGCAACCCGCCCTACGGCACCAACCTGACATACGGCCGCGACGCCTGCATTCGCCTGCATCAGACATCCGGCACGACCGGGCTGCCGCTCCGCTGGCTGGACACACCCGACAGCTGGAACTGGCTGATGCAGTGCTGGGCCGGAATTTACGGCATGGTGGGCCTGCGGGCCGATGACCGGCTGGCCTTTCCGTTTTCCTTCGGCCCCTTCATCGGCTTCTGGGCGGCCTTCGAAGGCGCGCAGCGGCTGGGCAACCTGTGCCTGGCCGGCGGCGGCATGACCAGCACGGCCCGGCTGCAGATGATCGAAGAGAACGAAGCCACCTTCGTGTGCTGCACTCCCACGTATGCCCTGCGGCTGGCCGAAGTGGCCGAGGCCGATAGCCGCGACCTGGCCGGTGGTTCGGTGCGGGGGCTGGTGGTGGCGGGCGAACCGGGCGGACTGGTGCCCGCCGTGCGGGAGCGGATCGAAACAGCCTGGGGCGCGCGGGTGTTCGATCACTGGGGCATGACGGAGATCGGCTCGCTGGCTGTCGAGCGGGAAGCCGACCGGGGCTGCCTGACCGTGCTGGAGAACGAGTGCATCGCCGAGATTGTCGACCCGGACACGGGCGAACCGGTGCCGGCGGGCGAAGTGGGCGAGCTGCTGATCACCAACCTCGGCCGGCTGGGTTCCCCGCTGATCCGCTATCGCACGGGCGACCTGGTGCAGGCCCGCACTACGGAAGAAGCCACCTGCAGCCTGCTGCAGCTGGAAGGCGGCATTCTGGGCCGCCGCGACGACATGGTGACCATTCGCGGAAACAACGTGTTCCCCTCGACGCTGGAAGCCGTGCTGCGGCAGTTTGACGAACTGGCCGAGTTCCGCATCACCCTGCGGACGGTGCGGGCCATGAACCACCTGCGGGTGGAGGTGGAACCGGTGCCCGAACTGTCCGACGACCAGGCCACCACGCTGGCTGGCCGTATCGCGCAGAGAATTCGCGACCGGTTGAATTTCGCCGTGGACGTCCAGGCGGTTCCAGTGGACTCACTGCCCCGGTTCGAACTGAAAGGCCGCCGGTTCCACCGGGAGGTGGAGTAGGGGTCGGGTGTCGGGTTGGAAGAGAAAGAAGAGGAAACCCACCGCCGAGGTCGCAGAGAGACGCAGAGGGCAGACCTGAATTCCGCTGCTGTTCGCCGGGAGGTTCCAGTCCTGGGGACTCTGTCAGACATCCGATGGCGGCCTGCTATTCCGCGTTGTAGATGACCGGCATTCGGCCGCTCCATTGGGCCCACAGGTCGTCATTCAGAATCAGTTCCGCCATGAAACGGGCCGTATTGATGCGGCTGGTCTTGCCGGGGTTGAACAGCGCGCTGCGCGTGGGGGACGGGTGCAGTTCGTAGGGCGTCACGTTCGCTTCGCTGGTGAGCGTGTCGGGACGGACGACCACCCATTCCACCGACGGATGATTCTGCCCGATTTCTGTGCGGAGATAATCAGATGCCATCTCATTGTC
>JAGQPV010000685.1 GCA_020426545.1 Planctomycetaceae bacterium | reverse complement strand
AATTGTCGACCGTTCCGACGCTGAAGAAGCCGGCATCCGCAACGCCACCGTGCTGATCTCGGGCGAATTCGCCTACGGCTGGCTGAAGGGCGAAAACGGAAACCACCGGCTGATCCGCATCAGCCCGTTTGATTCCGCCGGACGCCGGCAGACCTCATTCGCCGCGGTTGATGTGACTCCCGAAGTTGATGATTCGATCGATATCGAGGTGGACTGGGATAAGGAAGTTCGCGAAGACACCATGCGGGCTGGCGGCGCGGGCGGCCAGCACGTCAACAAGACGGAATCGGCCATTCGGCTGACGCATTACGAAACCAACACGGTGGTGTACTGCCAGAACGAGCGCAGTCAGCACCAGAACCGGGCAGCAGCCCGCAAGATGCTGCTGTCCAAGCTGTACCAGCTCGAACTGGAACGACGTCAGGCGGAGAACGCTGCCCGCCGCGGAGAGAAATCCCGCATCGGTTTCGGCGGAGAGACCGCACGCCATTACGTGCTGCATCCAGAACAGTATGTGAAGGATGCCCGCACCGGACAGCGGACCGGGCAGCCGAATGTCGTGCTTGATGGAGACATCGACGAATTCCTGGAAGGCTACCTGAGAGCCACCATCGGCAAACCGGTTCCCGGTGCCGCCGAGGAAAACTGATCCTGCACCAGCTGCCGACACCTGTGACCACCCCGGTCACAGGTGTTTTCCGTATCCGGACCAGACCGCGACCGGAACCGGAATACTCCCGGCCGCAGTCCGGCGAAGCAGCAGGCGGGCCGGTTTCCCCGGGCCCGGGGAAACTCACGAACAGTGCACGCCCCGGGTGGCCCGAGAGACACTGGTTTCATGTCCGCTCCAACCCGCATTCTGCTCGACAGCAACGCCACTACCCGGCCTCTGCCGGAAGTCGTCCGCTGCGTGGCCGATCATCTGGAGTCCTCGTTTGCCAACCCCGGCAGCCGGCATGCGGAAGGACGCCGCGCCCGACAGGTGCTGGAAACCTCCCGCGAATCCATCGCGGAAATTCTGGGAGCCCTGCCCGACGAGGTCTGCTTCGTCAGCGGGGGAACCGAAGCCAGCTGTCTGGCCATTCTGGGGCTGACGGGCTTTCCCGCCTCTGAACCCGGCGCCGTGGCGATCTCTCCCGGCGAACACCCGGCCACGCGGGAAACCTGCCGTCACCTGGCGGCCTTCGGCTGGGAAATCATCGAGCTGCCCCTCGACCGCGAAGGCCGGCTGATCGAAACCCGCTACAGTACCCTGCCCTGGCAGCGGCTGAAGCTGGTCTCCGTCATTCTGGCCCATAACGAAACCGGCGTGATTCAGCACACCGCACCGCTGGCCGCCCTGTGCCGCCAGCACGGCGTACCGCTGCATCTGGATGCCGTCCAGGCCGTGGGCAAAATCCGCGTCAACTTCCGCGAGCTGGGCGCAGCCGCTCTGTCCCTCGGAGCCCACAAATTCCACGGACCACGGGGAATCGGCGCCTTGCTGCTGGCCAGCGGCCTCCGGCTGACTCCGCAGCTGTTCGGCGGCTACCAGGAAAGTGGCCTGAGGCCAGGCACCGAACCCGTCGCCCTGATCGCCGGCATGGCCCTGGCTCTCGAACAGTGGCACCAGAACCAGGACAGCCGAACCAGGAAACTGGGAGAACTGCGGGACGAGCTGCAGGACGGACTCCTGCAAACCTGTGCTCCCGCAGTCGTGAACGGCTCGCAGGTTCACCGACTGCCGAATACACTGAACATTGCTTTTCCTGGTCTGGAGGGCGAACCCCTGCTGGTCGCACTCGATCTGGCGGGTATCGCCTGTTCGCTGGGCAGTGCCTGTGCCAGCGGCTCGGCCGAACCGGCCCCCGTGCTGGTGGCCATGCAGTGCGAACCAGAGATTCTGCAGTCTTCCGTCCGTTTAACCGTCTCGATCGACAACACACCCGCCGAAATCGAGGAAGCCATCCGCCGGATTGCCGCTGTGGTGCATCGTCTCCGGGAAAGCAGCCCGGCAGAGTAACATCGAACCAGCAGAACCAGAGGTCACGGGAATCAGCCCCGAAAGGGCAGACGCTGCATGGCCAGTTCCACCAGAGATCCACTGCTCATTCTGCCCGAGAACCGGCAGGCATGGGAAGCCGTCCTGCGGCTGCTGGACGGGGTTTCCGGTGGTCTGTCACCGCTGGTGTATCTGTGGGGGCCAGCCGGTGGCGGGAAATCTCACCTGCTGAAGCAGTTCGAACGGGAAGCCCGAAAACGCCAGCCCGCCGTCCGCATCGCCTCCCTGACAGCCAGCCAGCTCGCCGCCGATCTGGCGGACGCCTCGGTCGCCGGTACAGTGACCGAATTCCGCGAGCAGTTTTCCGGGCTGGATTTCTTCATCTGCGAAGACCTGGGTGCCCTGCAGAAGCGGCACAAGACGCTGCAGCTGCTGGAATCGATCATTAACGAAACACTGAAAGAGGGCCAGGGCGTCCTGCTCTCCGCCTCCCGGCTGCCCCGCGAACTCGAAGCCCTCACCCCGCGGCTGGTCAGCCGCTGTCATGCCGGTGTCTGCACGTCGATTCCCCTGCCGGAACAGGAATCCCGGGTTCGCCTGCTGCAGCAGTTCGCCGATACCAGGCAAATCCCGCTGACATCCTCCGCGGCCGAATACCTCGCCACCGAGCTGGCCCTCTCTCCGCGGGAACTGCTGGCCGCGACACTGCAGCTGGAACTGCTGGCCCGCCGCACCAGCCGCACCCTGGTCGATGAAGCCCTCGCCCGCGTGTATGCCGGCCAGGAACCCGGCCAGCCCCAGCCCGACCTGAAACAGATTGCCCGGATCGTCGCCCGGCACTTCACCATTCGCATTTCCGATCTGAGATCGACCGACCGCCGCCACGAACACCAGCTGCCCCGGCAGTGTGCCATGTTCCTCGCCCGCGAGCTGACCGACGAATCGCTGCAGACCATTGCCGAGTACTTCGGCCGCCGCAACCACAGCACGGTCGTCCATTCCTGCCGACGCACGGCCAGCCAGCTCGATACCGATGTCGAACTCCGGCACCACCTGTCCCAGCTGCGAAACCAGCTGTAATCCCCCATCACTGCCCGCCTGACGGCATCACCAGAGACCACAGTCTGCCATTCTTCCGCCCCTCTCCCGGTGGGAGAGGGGTTGGGGTGAGGGGCATCTCTTCTCTGAATCCGGCTTGCCGACCCCCGGAAAC
>JAGQPV010000684.1 GCA_020426545.1 Planctomycetaceae bacterium | reverse complement strand
ATCTGACGGAGAGGCGAAGTAATGCGGTGTGCCAGCCTGCTGCAGGCGCTGTCCCGGTTCGCGGTTTCCGCGTGGGTGGGGGCGGCTGCGCTGTTCGTGGTGACGGGGGTGCGGGAAGTCACGTCGGATGAGATTCCGCCGGTCATAAGAAACACGCTGACCACGCTGCGGTTTCCCGCATATTACGCCTTCGGTTTCACGCTGGTGGCAGGCACGCTCGTCCTGCTGACTCTGGCTGTGGCCTCCGTCCCCGCAGACCGCCGGAGACAGACCGGCCAGACGGCCCGGTCGCTGTTCACGTCGACTCTGCTGCTGCTGGCTCTGGTGCTGATGGGTTTCGACTATGTGATGATTTACGGTCCGCTGGAAGCGATGATGACCGCCCGCGAAGTGGCAATCCCCTCCTCATTCCACCATCTGCACCAGTGGTCGAAATGGATCAACGCCGCTTCGATCTCGCTGTGCCTGCTGGCAGCGCTCAGGCTTTGTCTGCCGCAGCCCATGTTTGAATCGGCCAGCTCCAGCGACCCGAAAGCTGATGCCGACGCTGGCGGTTGAGTCCGCAACGGCAGGACCGCGGAACAGCCTGGTTCCCCGGTCCGTTATTTGCCGCACCTGTGCCGGTGGTGGTATCATTGGCCAGAGGAACAGGGCACCGGCCCGGTTCCCCGTCAGCTGCCCTGAGCTCTCGGGCCGCCCCGCTGTATGTTTTCCCTTTCCACGCATGCTCCGCAGACGGATACCTTCAGATGACCAGCCGCCGCGAACTTTCCCGCAGAACGTTCCTCGATCAATCCGGCCGCCTGCTGGCCGCTGCCGGGGCAACGGCCGCCCTGACGCAGAACGCCTCTGCCGCTGAGGAATCAAAACCTGCCCCGCATGGCCTGAAGAAGGCCGTGAAATACAG
The DNA here is from genome assembly GCA_020426545.1 of Planctomycetaceae bacterium. GTDB lineage: Bacteria > Planctomycetota > Planctomycetia > Planctomycetales > Planctomycetaceae > JAGQPV01. Next base: position 2,290 of record JAGQPV010000684.1, on the reverse strand, counting down.
CATGGTGCGAACCGAAGGCAGCATTGAAGAGAAGTTTCAGCTGCTGAAGGATATCGGCTTCGATGGCATCGATATCAACGTGCGGCTCGATCATGACGAAGTCAACAAAGCACAGGAGAAAACGGGCCTCAAGGTGCATGGCGTCGTCGGTTACGATCACTGGTCGATGCCCCTGTCCGATCCCGACCCGAAAGTGCGGGCAGCCGGGCTGGAGAGCTTCAAGGGAGCCATGCGGGACTGTGCAGCCTACGGCGGCACCAGTGCCCTGCTGGTGCCCGGCAAATGCACGAAGGAAGTCGCCTACGCCGATGCCTATCAGCGTTCGCAGGAGGAAATCGGCAAGCTGCTGGACCTCGCCGAGGAACTGAAAGTTGACATTCTGATCGAGAATGTGTGGAACGATTACCTGTTCAGTCCGGTGGAGATGGCCCGCTTCGTCGATGATTTCAACAGCCCCCGGATGGGCGTTTACTTCGATGTGGGCAACATCGTGCGTTACGGCTGGCCCGCACACTGGGTGCGTGCCCTCGGACCGCGAATCCGCAAGCTCGACATCAAGGAGTACAGCCGCAAGCTGCAGCACTCCAAAGGGCCGCGTTCCGGCTTTGGCGTGAAGATCGGCGAGGGCGATGTGGACTGGCCCGAAGTCATGCAGGCCCTGAAGGACATCGGCTTCAAAGGCTGGGCCACGGCCGAAGTGGGCGGGGGCGATGCCGCCCGCCTGAAAGACATTCACGACCGCATGGAGAAGGTCTTTACGACTCCGGCTGGTTGAGCCGGAAAGCTGATCTGCCGGGGCAGTGAAACTGCAACGCAGGTCCAGAGAGCAGAAAAGTCAGGCTGCAGGGTGGAACCATTCCATCCTGCAGCTTTTCTATTGCCCGGGCCGCTCCGGCAGCTGATGCTGACTGAAGAACTGCCAGATCAGCTCGTTCGCCGGAATGTCCAGCGTGGAATCTCCCAGTAAGCGCAGCCGCGGTGCCCGGCCCGGCCACGTGTGCCCTCCGCCGTCGATCCGATACAGAATCACGGGGGCTCCGTTCTCACCGGCCGCCCATTCCGTGCGATAGACATGCCGTCCGTCGCCATCGGTATCTGGCAGCTTCTGTTCGACCAACTGGTCGACCGTGAGATTATCTTTCCGCCACCGACCGACTGTCTCGTCCACCGGCAGGAACCGCAGGTAGCGGGCCGTGCGGTTGTTCGGGCCATCCCACGGAACCAGCCGGTCTTCGGTCCCGTGAAAATGCATCAACGGAACAGGCCGTTTCAGTGGCCGATCATCCGGCGGCATTGTACCGGCCACTGGTGCGATCGCCGCAATCCGCTCCGGCAGCGAACGTGCCAGGTGATAGCTCATCATGCCGCCGTTAGACATCCCGGTGGCATAGACCCGCCGGCTGTCGATGTGAATGCTGCGGGACAGATCGGCCAGCAGCGCCTCCACGAAGACCACATCGTCCGGTTTATTGCGAAACAGCAGTCCGCCCAGCCCCGCATGAAAACTGAGGCCCCGTCCGTTGCCTGTCCCGTTGGGGTACACCGCGACAAATCCAGACCGGTCGGCGGTCTCGTTCATCCCGCAGAACCGCTGCATCATTCGGGCGTTCCCGTGCCCGCCATGAAATACCAGCACCACGGGCCAGCCAGTCCGCTGTTGTTTCCGGCTGTCTCCCGGCGGCAGCGCAGGGGAAACCGATTCCGGCGGAACATGCACCAGGTAACTGCGGGTCTCTCCCTCCACCTGCAGTTCGCGGGTATGCTCTCCCGGTTCCAGACCACCAGCCGCAGCAGCCAGCAGAAGCCCGCTTAACAGCAGTCCGCTCATGGGTTCGCTCCCGGTTCAGGATCGTGCGGTGACCACCCCGGCCACGACAGGTCCTACCCGGGACTGGCCTTTCCGGTGTCAGAAAATCCGGAAACCGCAGGAACGTTTCGCCAGCGAGCAGTCGCACTTCACCCGCCCGAAGCCACCAGCCAGACTCCGCCGCCAATCAGCAGCATGCCGGCCAGCTGTGTCGCCGTCACCCGTTCATCGAGCACCGGCAGTGTGGTGGCAGCGACCGTCACAATGATCAGCCCGACCGAAACCATCACCGGATAAGCCACCGAGATACTCAGATGATCGAGGGCCTTGCGGTAAGCGATCACATTCGCGGCAAACAGCACGATGGCGGCCAGCGTCGAGACGTTTAGAAACCCGCGCACTTTCTCGACGAAGGTGGCATCCGGCGGCAGCAGTGGAGCAGTTCGTGCCCCGACTTTCAGCATGATGTTGGCCAGCGCATTC
>JAGQPV010000683.1 GCA_020426545.1 Planctomycetaceae bacterium | reverse complement strand
GTTCCGCGGGGCCGGAGGGATTTCCGGCTGCGGAACGTGACGGACCGGCGGCGGGTCGAGTCGGCGAATCTCTCAGAGGAACAACCTCATCTGCTCTGCCGTGCGGGAGGAACCGCCTGCGCTGCCGGTTCACTCTGGCGGGCTGTTTCAGAGACTGTCAGGCGGTGGCACGCACCGACCGTCCTCCCGGTGGCCGGGAGGACGCGGTCAGAAATTATTGACCCCGGTGCGTAATTGACCAGGCCGGCGGGTTCAGGCTTCTCCCCGCCGTGTGCCATGCCCATAGCCGCGAAGCGGGATGGGCATGTGGACAAATCGGGGACCGGACGAGTCTGGAAGAAAGACATGCCCACGCAAGCGTGGGCATGGCACGCGGAACGGGTGACATTTTGAAGTTGTTTTGTTTTCCCGTCGATCCTTAAACGACCAGGCCCGCGGGTTCAGGCTTCGCCCCGCAGCCGCATCCCCAGGGCCTTGACCTGTGCACCGCATTCATCGCGGGCTTCCTTCAGGCCGGCCGGGCTGATGTTCTTGCCCTTGAGGTAATTCAGCACGATGTCTTCGGCCGCCATCAGCTCTTTGCAGGCATCGGGCACTTCCGAGGCAATCTCGGAGGGAATGGTGGTCACGCCGTTGCGGTCGCCGTGCAGCAGGTCGCCGGGCACAATCGTCAGGCCGCCGACGGTCACTTCGACATTCACATCGAGAATGTGGCAGTACCCGTGGGCACAGGCCGTGCCGGCGGTGAAGACCGGGAAGCCAATTGCCTCGACCTGATCCAGATCGCGGCCGGTGCCGGAGGTGATCAGTCCTTTCGCACCGAAGGCCTTGTAAGTGGTGCACATCACTTCGCCGAAGGTGGCAGCCGCGGTGGGCTGATCGAGATCCTGGAACACGATGACCGGGGGGCCGGGCAGGGTTTCGTAAGCTTCCACCTGCTCGGACATGCCGGCGTAGACGTTCCCGCCACGGGCGGGAGCCTGACTGCGGAAGGTGGAAGTCAGGGCGTAACCCACCATCGGCTTGAACTGCGGGAAGCAGCACTGAATCGTGTGATCCATATAGCCCGTGTTCCGCGGCCGCAGATTCCACAGCTCGATCACATTGCAGACGGTGGGAGTGTCGTACTCGGCAAGGGCGGCGAAGACTTCGTTGCTCAAAGTGGCTGTGGCCATGGGTGGGGTCTTTCGTGGTACAGTAGCATCTGGCGGGCGTGCTGCCGCACAGCAATCGCGGCTGGAGCCCGCTCACAATTGAGGAGGAGCGGCGGACCGGGGACCGCAGCAACCTGGGAAGTTGTTCTGTCGGGCGATGTCCTGCTGCAGGCGGGTCAGTCCGATCAATTCCGGCTGGCAGACAGGCGGGAGACCCGTCAGGCGGCCGCCGGGCTCTGTGTGGCAGCCTCCTGCTCGCGGTCTGATCCAGCCCCCTCCCGCAGCTGCGGAAGACGGGCCGGGCCTGGAGTTCTGCAGCTGTCCCGGTCTGGCCGCGAATCAGGCGGGCCGCAACCGTGGGACAGACACCGGACGGCGAGGGCTGCCTTCGGCAACGCATCGACCGCCCGTTGTGAAATGCAGCGGGTGCTCACAGGCGTGGTTGACTATACCGCCTGACACTCCCAGGCGGAAGCATGCCGCCAGTGTATTGTGTACGGATGACTCATCCTGCCTCTGAAGTTCCCGGCTCGCATGGGAATCTGGTGAGACAGGAGCCATGGATTTGAAGAAATCCTCGGGAATTCCTGAAAAAGTACTCTCAGAACTGAGCCGGAAACTGGTAAATTAGAGGCAGCAGGAGGAAGCGATGCCGGCAGTTCGCTGGTTTTGCGGCTGGGCTGCGCGCAGGACGTGCAGCTTCAGTTTCATGGATGAACCGCACTGGCTGCCATCTCAGTGCCAGGTGCCGCTGCACCTGATTCATTGAATCCGATTCATCCACTGTGTTCGTCGCGCCCTGCGGGGTGGGCCGGGGCAGGCTGCATCTCAGGGCATGCAGTGAGGATTTTCGGGCAGGCAGCGGGCGCTGGCAGCAGGAGGCACGATGCCAGGCGAGCGGTTTGCGGGCACGGCTGTTTGCGCGTCTGATGTCTCTTTGCGGGCGGGGTTGCTCACCGCGGCTCTGCTGGATTGAGGCAGCAGGATTTCAGGTGCTGCCGGGTTTTACTGGTCGCTGTCGGATAATGGTTCCCCCGCGTTCCACGAGCGCAACCGCAGAGGGGGAATGGCTGTCCGGCTGCTGGCGACCTGTGATTTCCGGCGGAAACTTCAGGCGTTCCGGCCCTCCTTCCCCTAATTCCCTCCCGGCAGATAATCCCCACCCCGGGGTTCATGAGTCAGGCTGGCACTGGCTTGATCAACTGCGTGATTCCGTTGCTTCCGCTGGATGGCTCGTCGACGGAGTTGCCGTATTCAACGTAAAAGAGAGATCATGGATTCCACCGCATCAGCCGTGGTTCGCCTGCTTCCCACCGGCGAACTTCCTGCCTACACATACGTGCCCGGTACCGACACACCCCATCCGATTCGTGACCCCCGCGGGCACAGCCACGGCAACCGGAACCGGACTGCCCGGCCGATGGACCCCAATGCCTGGGCCGACAACCGGAACTACCTGCTGGCCATCGATTATTTCAATCTGGGTTACTACTGGGAAGCGCACGAGGAGTGGGAGCGGCTCTGGCGGGCTTCCAATCCCGAATCGCTGATCGGGCAGTTCCTCAAGGGGCTGGTCAAGCTGTCCGCCGCTGGCGTGAAAGTGCGGGAACGCAGTATTCACGGTGTGCGGCGGCATGCCGCCTCCGCCGGCGAAGTGTTTGCCGATGTGGCGGCTGAAGTCGGCGAAGACCACTTCTGCGGCCTGGAATTCATCATGCTGCAGTTTGCTGCCGACCGGGCCGCCCAGCTGACCTATCGCCAGGAAATCGAAGCCGGCAAGCCGGTGCGGGTCTTCCCGTTCCTGCTGCAGCCCGAGCCCATGCCCTTCTCCTGAGGCTGGCGTGGTCTCCGGACGAAGGACGCCCCGGTCCCGCATCGGCGGCAGGCTGGCAGGGGAATGGAACGCCGGCCAGTGAACAGCAAAGCGCACGCAGAACCAATGAAAAAGCCCCGCGACCAGGTGGTCGCGGGGCTTTTTGTATTCTGCAGGATGTCCACCACGGTAGACGTTGCTCGGGTGGGCGGGTTGCGCGCCGGCCCGATTCACCGATATATATCG
>JAGQPV010000682.1 GCA_020426545.1 Planctomycetaceae bacterium | reverse complement strand
TCAATGATCCGACCAAGTTCGATGCAGCGCAGATATCTGTTCACGCACTCGTCAGCGAAGTCTTCTGCGACCTGTGGCTCGAACCCCTTGCCCCGAAGGAATCTGAGCAGGCATTCGAAGTCCTCGTCATTCCACCACCGATTGTTGTCTTCCACGTTACTCTCCATCGCGGCCAAACTATCGTCTCACCAGTGTAGTCGAGTGATTGTGGCACTTGGGAGCAATAACTGGTTGAAAAAAAGGTTCTCCGGCGATAGGCTGGAGGTATTCCGCGAAAGCGGCCCCATTAAAGCGGAGCCATAACTGGTTTCTCTGATGGAGGTTACAACCTCCTTTCCACGGCCTGACAGCCGTGGCCCCATTGGACATCGTTCCATTCCTCACCCCTTCCGGGTCCGGCGGGGGCGGGATGGTTCGTAGACAGCCAGCGATCTTTTCAGCTCTTCCTTCACCCGTTCCCGCAGTTCGTCCGGTTCCAGAACCTCGGCCAGGTGTCCGAAAGAGAGGACCCACGACTGCACTTCTTCCAGGGCATCGAGAGTGAAGGTGGCTGTCACCGAGCCATCTCGACCGGTGGTCAGCTGCTGGCTGGCGTGCCAGCGGCTTTCCTCCACATAGCGGGCCACCTGTGCTGCAAATCGGATGCGGACTTCGACCGGTTCCCCCTGCCCGCGAAAGATGCCAAATGCATCCGTCAGGTGTTCCTGCAGATTGAAGTCGGCCGGGCGATTGAAGGGCAGGCTGGAGGCGTTGATGTCGACATCGACGACGCGATTGACTTTGAAGTGGCGGATTTCGTTGTCGTGCTCTTCAGGAGAACGGGCCACCAGGTACAACGAATCACGGTGGAACACCAGGCCGTAAGGGTACACCTCATATGTCACCGGTTCGGTGGATCGCTGAGAGTGGTAGGTCAAGCTGGTGATGCGGCGATCTTCAATGGCGGTGAACAGCAGATCGACCAGCTCTCCCTGACCGGTGTAGTCGCCTGCACCGAAGGATGTGCGGTGGACCAGGCCGGCCAGTTTCTCCAGGTACTTGCGGGCACCCTCAGGCAGGGCTGCGCGGATTTTCTGCAACGCCTTGCGTGCTCCGTCCTGCAGCGAAGTACCGATCAGCGGATCGAGCAGCCGACGACCGAGGTACAGGGCCGCCAGTTCATCAAATGTGAACACCGGGCGGTTGGCGTCGCTGTCGAAATCCAGCTGCCACGTCTTGCGGCCGTGTGCTTCAACTTGTGAGACCACGGGCAGGCCAGCCTGCCGCATGGTGTTGAGGTCTCTGGTGATGGTGCGTTGCGAGCTGCCGGTCTCGTCAGCCATTTCGCGGAGTGTCACTCCCCGACGGCTGACTGAGAGCATCTGCAGCAGCAGAAGGTGTCGCACCAGACCCGGGGTGTCCGTCATGAGAAACTGCCCGTGCTGTGTAACCTGAACCGGTGTGTCCGATGAACAGGATCATAACGGAATGGGCAGTCGTCCGCTGTCGGCCGTTGCGCATGTCCACTTTTTGGTCGGGCTGTCCAATGGAAGGGGCACGCTGAAATGAAGCAGTCCCGGGCCAAAGATCTGGCGGGGGATCAACAGACCTGACGACCTGGCTGGGTCAGACTGAGATTGGTTGAAAACCAACGCACGCAGCGATGCGGCATGAGGTGAAACCTGACGGCAGTGCCCGCTGGCTGCATCCTGACAACTGCGAGTGACCATTCGCAACGCCGCCATCGGGTTTGAGGTATCCACAGGCAATGTACGCCGCGCGATTGCCGGCTGTCATCACCGTATGCTCGCATCCGCCGTACTGGCGAAGCTGCAGCGCGGGAAGGAACGGCGGAAGAACGACGGGCGCCTGTCCGACGATCTGCTGACCTGGTCCACTGCGCAGGATGTCATCAACCTGCCAGACGCGTCGCTGGCCATTTCTGAACTGTTGGGTAAGTGAAGCATACCGTGGCTGGAAGCAGCCAGAACCGCTACATGCTGGCTGCGTGATACCGGTGCCTGTGGAACCAAATTATCCGCCAGCCGGGCCTGACTGGGGAAAAAACGACCGGAACCCAGCCGGGCTGCGACCCTGCGGAAAGTCGCAAGTCACGCCTTCTCAGTATGTTACATCGCAAGGTGTCCAATCAAGGTTTGCCGCGCGCCCGCTTCCGCAGGCGGAACGTAAACCTTGATGGCGTTACCGGGGGATAATCCTGCGCCGGCCGCAGAACCTTCGTCTGTTTCGCCATCTGCGACCTGGCGGGCGCCCCGCCGCCGCGACGTATAGAGGAATTGGGCTTATGCGAGCTTCGTCCTCGATCATGCTGATCAGGAACGGATGCGGACTGTGACGATCCCTGTCGTCCCTTCTTCGTGTTTCAGTCCATAGGCGAGCTTGGTCATTCAGCCGCCTCCTCCGCGAGAGCAGAATCGGATTCACCGTCGCTCGGTTACTGCCTGCGGGCCTGCGGCAGTTGTGGACCGCAGCGATTGATGGCATAACCGCCGGAACTTCGTGCAAACGGAAGCAGCAGCATTCGGTGTAGGCGATCTGCGATCCGTTCGTCGCGAAACTCCGACAAGCCGATGGTCATGCCGGTGTGTCCGTCCGCCGGCTGGCTGCGGTACGTTCTCAGCAGACGATCCCGCCAAGGCAGGTTGAAGTCGAAATTGCTGTTCGTCTCCCGCGGATAAACCGGGTGATGCACGCGGTGCATATCGGGCGTAACGACCAGCCCCCGCACAACTCTGCCAATCCCTGACGACATGCGGATATTGCTGTGGTTAAACATCAAGGTGGCATTCAGCAGAACCTCAAACATCAGGACGGCGACGGCGGGCGGTCCGAGCAGCAGCACGACCGCAGCCTTGACTCCGAACGACAGCAGAATTTCCACCGTATCGAACCGCAGGCCCGTCGTCACATTGAAATCCAGATCCGCATGGTGGACCATGTGCAGCCGCCAGAACAGCGGGATTGCGTGGAACATGACGTGCTGGAGGTAGATCGTGAAATCGAGCAGGATGACCGATACCGGCGCCTCTACATTCTGAAAGAGCCCCCACCCGAGTAACTGGGCAAACGGCGCAACTCCCACCGCTCCCAGTGGGGCGATCAACCGCAGCAGGAAGCTGTTGAGGAACACCAGCTCCAAGTTGTTTCCCCAGCGAAGCGGCCTGCCAAACTGCACCGCACGCCGCGGCGCAAGCATCTACCACAGCCCCATTGTCAGGAAGACGCCGATGAA
>JAGQPV010000681.1 GCA_020426545.1 Planctomycetaceae bacterium | reverse complement strand
CGCAGATGTCGATGCTGCCGCGACTGCGGCCGCAGTGCTTTTACGATCTGGTGATTGAAGTCGCCATTGTGCGGCCCGGGCCCATCCAGGGAGATATGGTCCACCCCTATCTCCGCCGCCGGTCCGGTGAGGAACCCGTCACCTATCCCGATGATCGCATCCGCCAGGTATTACAGAAAACACTGGGCGTGCCGCTGTTCCAGGAACAGGCCATGCGGCTGGCGATTGTGGCGGCCGGCTTCACTCCCGGTGAGGCCGACCAGCTGCGGCGGGCCATGGGTGCCTGGCGGCGGAGAGGCAGCCTCGACCGGTTCCGCCAGAAACTCATCGACGGCATGCAGGCCGGGGGCTACACCGCCGAGTTCGGCGAACGGCTGTTCCAGCAGATTCGCGGCTTCGGCGAGTACGGCTTTCCGGAATCGCACGCTGCCAGCTTCGCCCTGCTGGTCTATGTTTCCGCCTGGCTGAAGCGCTATCATCCGGCCGCTTTTACAGCTGCTTTACTGAACTCTCAGCCCATGGGTTTTTATGCTCCCTCGCAGCTGATTAACGATGCCCGCCAGCACGATGTCGAAGTTCGCCCCGTCGATATCAACCACAGCCAGTGGGACTGCACGCTGGAACCCTGCACCCCGGAGCCGGCAGAAAGTCACCACCCGTCAACCGCCGCTGCTCCACTGGCTGTACGCCTCGGCCTGCGGCTGGTGCGGGGTCTGTCGCAAACCCACGGAGAGCAGATCGTCCAGCGTCGGGGCGATCGTCTCTTTCGCTCGTTCGAGGAGTTCAACCGCCGCACGGGCCTGCCGGGTTCTGTTCTGCGGAAGCTGTCCACCGCCGATGCCTTCGCCTCGCTGAACCTCAACCGCCGCGAATCGCTGTGGCACTCCCTTCCCTCGCAGCAGCCTCAGCCACTGTTTGCCGCAGTGGCTGATGAGGAACCAGCCGCCTCTCTGCCGGAGATGACACTGGAAGAACAAGTAGTGGCCGATTACCGCAGCAGTGGCCTGTCCCTGCGGGGCCATCCGCTGCAGTTCGTCCGGCCTCAGCTCGAACAGTGGCAAACCGTCATGGCTCGTGAACTGGTCCGCCTGCCGGTCAACTGCCGCTACAAAGTGGCCGGGCTGGTCCTGCTGCGGCAGCGGCCCGGCACGGCAAAGGGCATCACTTTTGTCACCATTGAAGATGAAACCGGCACGGCCAACCTCATCATCCGCCAGGACATCTGGGAACGGCACCGGGCCATCGCCGCGGGAGCTTCCGCCTTCATTGCGCACGGCCGGCTGCAGCGGCAGGATTCCGTCATCCACCTGCTGGTCGACCAGCTGGAAGATCTGTCCCAGCTGCTCAAAGGTGTCTCCGCCCGCTCACGCGACTTCCACTGATTTCAGCCGGGAAAGACGGACAACAGCCCCCCGGCGAGAACCGGCCACACCAACCGCAACTCGCCGTACTCCTGTTTCTAACAGGGGGTTCGATGGAATCCCAATCCTTTTGGGTCTCTCCAGGATTCACCATTTCCGCGCTTCCCTCACGAGAGACAGCGCGTTGTAATGAACGAATAGCCAGAGGGCAGGCCAGACGGCTGTTTTCGCTGGTGTACGGTACCCTCCTTGCGGCCAGGAGGTTGCGATGCAGGACCTGTTCAGACTGTTCGATCCAGACGGTTTCCCTCCACGCTGGACATGCGGCACAGGATGGACGCGACCGCTCGGCTGGTCGCACATCGGCTCCGATGTCGCCATCGCGCTGGCTTATTTCGCAGTTCCCTGCATCGTGCTGCACTTCGTCTCCCGCCAGCGGGATGTCCGGCTGCCGCAGTCATTCTGGATTCTGTTCACGCTGATCTTTGTTTCCTGCGGCCTGGTCCACCTGTTTGAGTCGGTAATTTTCTGGTGGCCCGTTTATCGATTTTCAGCAGTCCTCAAAGCCGTGACCGCGGGCGTCTCGCTAAGCGGCGTCGTGCTGCTGGTGCGCGTGCTGCCCACGGCCCTCTCTCTGAAACATCCCGAGGAACTGCGTCGCGAAGTGGCGGAACGCGAGCGGGCGGAAACGGAACTCAATGAGGAACGCTTCCTGCTGAACACGCTGCTGGACCAGCTGCCGGACATGATCTATTTCAAGGATGCACAGGGAAAGTTCATTCGCATCAGCCGCGCACTGGCAGGACGTCTCGGGCTGTCAAGTCCCCGGGAGGCAGTCGGCCGCAGCGATTTTGATTTCTTCCCGGCAAAATACGCAGACAGTACATATCAGGACGAACTCGCGCTGATGGCCAGCCGGGAAGCAGTCATCGGAAAAGAGGAGCAGCCCCGCTGGCCCGACGGAAGTGAATCCTGGGTCTCCACCACCAAAAGCCCGCTGATTTCCGCCGACGGGCTGCTTCTCGGCACGATCGGAATCTCTCACGATGTGACGGAACTCAAGGCCAAGGAGGCTGCTTTACTGAAAAGCGAGGAACGGTACGAACTCGCCGTCCGCGGATCCACCGATGGGCTGTGGGACTGGGACGTGACGAGCGACGTGGTGTATTACTCTCCGCGATTCAAGGAACTGCTGGGGTTCGACGAGGAGGAGTTTCCCAACCGGTTTGAGTCTTTTGAGGCGCGGCTGCACCCTGCAGATCGCAGTGCGACACTGGCCGCGGTTCAGGGTCATCTTCAACATCGAATTCCCTACGACGTGGAATACCGGCTGCAGACGAAAGCCGGGCCGTATCGCTGGTATCGGTCCCGGGGGCAGGCGGTGTGGAACGACGAAGGCAGGCCCTGCCGGATGGCAGGTTCCATCACCGACATCACCGATCGCCGGCAGGCCGAGGAACGGTTCCGCCTGGCCGTCGAAGCCTCCCCCTCGGGAATGCTGATTGTTGACGAACAGGGACAGATCCTCCTGGCCAACACGCAGATCGAAAGCCTGTTCGGCTACACCCGCGAGGAACTGTCACACATCGTAATCGAAGAACTTGTTCCTGCCTCGGCACGCCCGGCACACGTCCGGCACCGTGTGGCCTGGTTTGAAGATCCGCAACCGCGATCCATGGGCAGCCGGCCCGACCTGCTGGGAAGACGGCGGGACGGCAGTGTCTTCGATGTGCAGATCGGCCTCAGCCCAATTCGATCGGAACAGGGGCTGACAGTCCTGTGCAGCGTGCTCGACGTCACGGAACAGAAAAAGAATATCAGGGCACTGGAGGAAGCCCGACAGGTGGCCGAAGCCGCCAGCCGGGCCAAGA
>JAGQPV010000680.1 GCA_020426545.1 Planctomycetaceae bacterium | reverse complement strand
GGTATAGGGAGCACGGCTTGGCTTGTGCGGCAGGCTGACGGCATTGGGCAGATCGCCCGAGCGGGGCCGCTTCGCTGCCACCACGCTGCCCATATAAGGCCAGTCGCCCGGCATGGGCGTCCGGTTGTTGCCCATCGTGCGGAAGGTTCGGTCCGCCTCGTGGCCTGTCAGATTGTAATAGTACCCCGCGTGGTGATCGTTGGTATTCACACTGGCGCCGACCGACCGGACGATATTCAGATGGTGCCCCTGCCGGGCCAGCAGCGGCAGGTGTTCGCTGATCCGCACCCCCGGGGCCGTGGTGCCGATCGATTCAAACGGGCCCCGGTACTCGAGCGGCGCCTTCGGCTTGAGATCCCACATATCAATATGAGACGCACCACCGCAGAGGAAGAAGAGAATCGTGGAACGGGCATGGCTGCCGGTTGACGGTCGGGAAGGAGCAGCCGGCGCAGCTGACCCTCCGGCCAGCGCACCGCCAATGCCCGCAGCAGAGGCAACCAGAAATGTCCTGCGGCCTGGTGACTGCTGCATCTGCGTCTCCTGTCTGATGACTCAGGGAATCTGCAGGGGGTCTGCCTGTGGTGGGATACGGAGGCTGGTGCTGCCACCATCAAGATGGCAGCACCCTGAGGCTACCCGTTTCCCTCAACGGCTGTCAACGTAACCTGGCCGGCGCAGACGATCGCGACGATCGCGAGAGGGCAGCCGCTTCCGCGGTGCCGGCCGCCGCATACCACCGGCCCGTCAGACTGTTCTTCGCCTGCCGGCCGCGGAATCCGCAGTCTGTTCAGTCGCTGCCGCAGGAATTATACAACCTGCCGCGCTGGCCCCCGGCAGAACGATCCGGCCCCGCAGACCGCTTCCCGCAAAAACCAGCCGCAAAAGCCTGTCCTCGTAACAGCCGCCCGCCCGCAGAACCACGGCCATCCGGCAGAACTGGCCACAGTCCGCACGACGAAAACCTGCCCATCCCGCCTGACCAGAATGACCGGCAGAAACATTCAATTCGGGCCGGCCCCCGGCCGATACTCCTGAACAGCAGGCGTTCACCAGTGATCAGGCTACAGACATTCCACGAGAGAGTTACATTGAATCCGGAGCGGCCGCTGGCCGCTTCCGGAAATCGCCCGATATCACAGGAGGACCGCCGATGAGTTCCATCGGTCCAGGAGGTCTGGCTGCTGCCGGGTTTATCGGCTCCGTGGTGGGATCCTCCCGACAGGCTGCAGCCGGGGAAGCCTCAGCGGAGCATGCGGCCGCCCGCCAGTCGGCTGCACAGTCACAGCAGGATCGTTCCGTCGCCGGCATCGCCGGGACCGAGAATTCTCCCGAACGCGATGCCGATGGCCGCCGTCTGGGTGGAGGAGCGTCCGGTGACTCGCCGGAGGACAACCCCGAAGACGACAGCCAGCCAGCCGCGAAAAGCGGCCTCCTTCGCCGCGATCCGCGCCGCCCGCCCGACGCGCTCGGCGAAACCGGGCAGCGGCTGGATGTCACCGTCTGACCCGCTCGCCTGCTGTTCTTCCACTGGAACAGCTCAGGCTGACCAGCCCGCTTCAGTCCACAAAGTCGTCCATTGTGGCCAGCAGCGGTTCCTCAAGTGATGCGGCGGCCTGCTCCAGCAGTTCCACATCCGGCCCGCCTTCATCCAGCCGGTGAGCCGCAGACAGAGCCAGCACGCCCAGCACGCGCTCGCCATGGCACACCGGCACGGCCAGCGACTGCACCGCTTCAAACCGCTCCAGCCACGTGGCCGAACCCTCCAGGCCGGAGGAAGCACCATCGCGTGTGCCCACCGCAGGCTGGCCGCTCACCACCGCCTGCACAATTCCCAGGCCGCCCCCAGCCAGCGGCACCCGCTTCGTGACGGCGGCAAATTCGCTCCGCACTTCCGCCGGCATCTCGGGCACCGCCTGGAAAGACAGCTGCTCCAGGTTCTCGCCCGTGTTCCGCCACAGCCCGACAGCCCGCCCGTGCGCCGCTGCCAGAAACTGCGACACCGGCCCGTCCGGAGATTCCCCCTCCACCAGGTGCCGGCGAACGGCAGCTGCAAACTCATCGACCCGAAACGACATCGTCCCCCCGCTTCCTGCATGATTCCGCACACCGCTATCCCCGGCGGCCGGGCAGCCAGCTCCCGGTACCGGACACGCCGCCGATATATATCGGTCCGCCAGACAGGCTGTATGGAATTCTCTCGCAGCCCAATGTACTGCCTGGCGCCCCCGGAGAGAACCGGCCACGCCAGCCCCCCGCCCGGAGATGCTCCATTCGCCTTCCGCTGCCCGACACGCCGGAGGCTGCTGCCGGCACAGGTTCTGCCGATTACGATCTGGGCAATGCCGTTTCGCCAGCCTACAATCGGTCTCCCGTAATTCACGGGCCGGACAGCAGGCAGCTCCGCTGGCCTCCGTTCTCGTCTCTGCCCCCGCTGGCTCCGGAACGCTTTCCTCTGCTGCCCCGGGACCGGACAGCAGCTGAATTTCCGACAACATGCTCTCACAGCAGCCCAGGCGTAACGGCCATCGGCAGGAAGAAACCAGCACCCTCAGTCTCTCGTTGCCGTTGACGGCGAGGAAGCCAGCAGTTGCTGGACTGAGTTCGTAATGGATCTGGAGAGCGGCTTCTCAGGCCGCTGCTCCCTCACGGGATGAGACACGGCCAGACCTGACGACCCTGCGTTGCAGGTCAATCGCCCTGTCACACACAGACTTCAGAATTTCCCGGGTGCTGCAGCACCTGGAACATGCTTTCGTGTGGGGCCAATTTGTTATTAATCGCAGGAAGACAGACATGACCACCTCACAACAAACCGGTGCAGTTTCCGATCGGGATATTGTGCTGAACCGCATCATCGATGCGCCACCGGAAAAAGTGTTCCGCGCCTGGACGGAGCCGGAACTGCTGCGACTGTGGTTTGCTCCCTCCCCCTGGACGGTCACGGAAGCCGAAACCGACGTCCGCCCGGGCGGTTCCAGCCTGATTGTGATGCGGAGCCCCGACGGGAACGAGTTCCCCAACCGGGGCGTGTATCTCGAAGTCGAGCAGAACCGGCGGCTGGTCATGACGGACGCCTACACCTCCGCCTGGGAACCGTCTGACAAACCCTTCATGACGGTCATCCTCAACTTCGAGGAACAGAACGGATTCACAAACTACACCGCCCTGGTCCGCCACTGGACGGTAATCGACCGCGAGACCCACGAGAAAATGGGCTTCGCCGAAGGATG
>JAGQPV010000679.1 GCA_020426545.1 Planctomycetaceae bacterium | reverse complement strand
CCTGCCGCAACCGCATTGGATCGCCCACTGCGCGGACCGGCACACCCGGACGAATATCGCAGACCAGCTCCAGCCCCCGGCGATGGGCCTGCACCGCCATCGATTTGACTGCCCCGGCGATATGCTCCTGCAGGTTGAATTCGAGCTGATCGATCGACATGCGATCGGCCTCGATTTTGGAAAAATCCAGCACGTCGTTGATCAGAGCGAGCAGAGACTCCGCTGACTCCTGCACCACGCGGATATATTCCCGCTGTTCGGCCGGCAGGCCCAGTTCCAGTACCAGTTCCGTCATGCCGATGATGGCATTCATCGGTGTGCGAATCTCGTGGCTCATATTGGCCAGGAAGGCACTTTTGGCCTGGTTCGCCGAATCGGCGGCTTCTTTTGCTTCCTGCAGCTGCCGCTCCGCCGCTTTCTGGGTGGAGATGTCGAGGACCATGCACAGGCAGGCCCCTTCCCTTTCCTCCAGCATGGTCACGCAGAGCAGGACCGAAACCCGTGAACCATCGCGGCGAATGTACTGCTTCTGCCACGGACTGCAGACACCGTGCTCGCTGAGTTCGCGGACGGCCCGGGCATCGAGATGACGGAACTCCGGCGGAGTCAGCTCATCCCATCTCAATCGGCCACTGGCCAGGTCCTCGCGGGAATAACCGATGATGGCCAGCAGGGCATCGTTTGCTTCCAGAATCTCGCCGGTGGTGGTCGCCACCATGAAACCCGCCACATTGGAATCGACCAGCCGGCGGAAGCGGTCGTTGCTGAGCCGGAGGGCTTCTTCCGTCTGATGTTTCTCCGTCACATCCCGCAGAAACAATGTGAAAGCGGTCGACCCGTCCAGTGGGACCGGCTGCAGCACGATTTCCGCGAGAAACTGTTCGCCATTTCTTCGCAGTGCCGGCTGCAGAACCCGCTGGCCCAGTTCGGAAGCATCGCCCGTGGAGAGGTAGTCCGCCAGGCTTGCCCGATGGCGTTTTCTGTCCTCTGGAGGCAGGAACAGTTCGCCGAAATCCCGCCCGGTGACTTCCTCGTGGGAATAGCCGAAGGTCTGTTCAGCCGCCCGATTGAATTCCAGAACCCGGCCGGTGCTGTCGATCGTGACGATGCAGTCCAGAGCCGCATCGAGTACAGCCCGCTTGCGGGCTTCACTTTCCTGCAGGGCCCGTTCGGCCCGTCGCCTGTCCGTGACATCCCAGAACATGCCCTGAATACCAACAATCGCCCCGGTCGCATCCTTCACCGGTGCCTTGAGGACATGGATCTCGGTCAGCTCGCCCTTTCCATTCCGCAGCTCTTCGATGTCCTCGAAGACGGTTCCCTCACGGATGACGCGGGCATCGTCTTCCCGGTACTTCTGTGCCAGCTCTTCCGGAAAGAGATCGAAATCGGTCTTGCCCAGCAGTTCGCTGTCGGGGCGTCCGAGTGCTTCGGCACAGAGGCTGTTGGCATACTGCAGGCGACCGTCCAGATCCTTGCGGAAGACCTTGAGCGGCAGACTCTCGACCAGAGAAGCATACATCGCTTCAGTATCCCGCAATGCGGCTTCCGTCCGCCGCAGAGCGGTGAGATCCACAATCGAAGCGAACAGAAACTGCACCCCGGCATTGCGCACGAGGTTGAAGCCGATCTCCACCGGCACTTCCTGCCCACTCGCCTGCCGGGCCATGAACTCCCGGGACTGCGGCTGCGGATCGACGCTCTCATTGAGAATCTGGCAGCACTGACGGTACGCGGGATGAAACCGTTCCGGCAGCAGAATCTCGAACTGCTGCCCCACCAGGGCGGACGACGACCAGCCGAACACCCGCGTCATCGTGGTGTTGATCAGGGCGATCCGCCCTTCCGAGGTGGCGACGGCCACGGCATGCGGGTTCGCTTCCACCAGCAGACGAAACAGTTTGAGGGCCGCATCGCTGGAGGCGCTGACAGGCGGAGTGACCGGTTTCATCGTCCCCCCTTTTTGCTCACGCAAATCTCTGGCAGCTCAGCCAGCCCGTCAACGGTCCTGTTACCGGCCAGCAGCAGTTTCCGCAACCAGAGAGCTTCCTCAACTGCTGCCACTGCTGAAACTCTGGTCGCAGCAGAGGCTCGCTCTTTCACCCGGCCAGGTCAGAAACGCGGGTGACGGCTGGCAGCGAAAAACATGGCACCACAGAGCCTGTCCCCAGCCATACCGTGTTCAACAGAAACGCGAACCAGCCAGATGACTGACCGCACCTGTGCCCCGCCGCGCACTCAACTCGGCTGACCCTCTCAGCAGAGCGGCCGGTCATCACCGGGACCTGGCCTGGATTAACACCCGGCCCGCTGTGGCCTTTCTGCAACGTACCCCACGGGCGCTGGAGCAGAGAAACAGATTCAGTACAGATGAGAAGATTCGGGAGGAAGTCCCCGGGAATTTTCCGCTGCAGATGGCAATCTGACCAGATAGCCTCCATCCAGATTACCCTGAGACAGTGGTCGAATCAATCACCTGGGGTAGTGCCGGCGGCGGCACCGCGCATAAAGCAGGCGGCGTGAACACCCCTCAAACCAGAGAGGATTCACGCCGCCAGGATCTCATTCAGACCGAGCTTTCGCGAGTTCCGCGACGGAAATCGGCGACCTTGCGCCCGGCCAATGTTGCCGGGATACCACAGCGATCAGGGATCTTCCATGATTCGTTCGTTGCCGTTTCGCGTCGACAGTGCGTACACGACGGCCGAATCCATGTTCTTGTCGTACGACTTGACGGAACCATCGACCCGAGCCATCTGTACGACGGAATCGTGCCAGGAACCGAAACCGAAGAACCGCAGAATCTGGTTGGAATCAGCGTCGGTAACTTCCCAGAAGCTGTCGAAGGTGGCTCGGTCGGAAGAGAACCGCGCACAGCAGCTGAGGCCATCGCTCCAGAAACCAAACATCGAATCGCCCAGCAGGAACGTGTTCGATGTCCCGTCGGCCACATCCCGCTGGGTGACACTGCTGTTCTCGTACATCATCCCGTCGGTCCCGCTGACGCCCATGGAACCTCGATAAATCCCGTAGCCCAGCCGCCCGGGACGGGCACCTGGCAGCACGGCACTGGGGCAGTTGTAACCCTCAATGGCCACCTGGGCCGCTTCCAGATTATTGGTGCTGCCTTTTGTTTCCCGGAAGTTGATATTCACTGTTGACTGTTCCATCTGCGGCAGAATCAGGGCGTGCCAGCTCCACTGGTCGACCACCTGCCACTCGGTCAGCTCGACAAAGGAGTTGCCGGCGAT
>JAGQPV010000067.1 GCA_020426545.1 Planctomycetaceae bacterium | reverse complement strand
CAGTGAAACACGAATGGACCCTGGAAAGTGCGGAACCTCATGAATACTTCGACTTCGGTTCCCGAACCGAGAATCGTCGTGTCGCTTTTGAAACGGTCCTCCAGAGACGGAAGCTGCCCGTCGACCTGCTGCTGCTGGTGTGACTCAAGATGGATGTGGATCGGGTGCCACCAGCCGCCGCCCCCGTTCCTGAGAATCCAGCGTTCCGCGGTGCCCAGTGTCGGTGTGGCATTGGCTACCGTGGGATCGAAGAACTCGTGGTTGATCTGCCAGGCTCCCTGCCGCCGCTCGAACTCGAAGACACGGGTACCGACGATCTCACTCGCGTGGATCGGCTCATGTGGCCGCAATGGCGTACCGACGCTGACCGTGGCGCTGTCGGCCTGTGGCGGCCCTTCCACCACGAACTTCAGGATGGGAGTTCCCGGAATCTCCACGTCCCGGTCATCCAGATCGCCGTTCGGGCCGCGTCCGTCGTCCTGCTCCAGAATGTTCTCCAGGAAGACTTCGTCCGGTGCGTTCGTGAAATCGATGACCACATCGGCCCGGTTGGCCATACCCAGCAGCAGCGTGTCCCGCTCAATCGCATTGGGGAAGAGCCAGGTGTCCTTGCCGAGGCCGATGAAGTTGCCGCTGCTCAGGCGAAGTTCCCAGAAACGGGCGTTGGAGCCGTTCAGAATCCGGAAACGGTACTTCCGCCGCTCGACGTGCAGTTTAGGCTGCGCCTTGCCGTTCACGATCCACGTGTCGCCCAGTGTCCCGTTGTGGTCCAGTGGATCGAAGAAGATCGTCCCGTCGGCGTTGAACTGAATATCCTGAAGCACGATCGGGATATCGTAAGGATCATCCGGCAGGACGTTGCTGCCGATCAGATCGAGTTCGAGATCGTCGTAGGTCAGGTAGAAGCCAGCGAGGCCGTGCAGCACATGGTCCGCCGTCAGATCCATCGCATGGTCGTGATACCACATGGTGGACGGAGCTTCGGTGAAGTCCGGCTCTCCATTAAAGAACGGTACGGTATTGGTGTAGAAGTAATCCCGGGCCCGGCCCGGCAGAACATAAAAGTTCGGGTAGCCGTCGGAATGTGCCGGGTTATGCCCGCCGTGAAGGTGTACCGACATTTCCCGGTTGGTTTCGTTGGTCGTCCGAACGACCACCGGCTCTCCCACGCGGGCCTTGAAGGTCGGCCCCGGCACGATACCGTCGTAGCCGAGGACCGGGGTCTGCACTCCGGGAATGTACTCGTGCGTGGAGTCCTGAATCTGCATGCTGTAGAACGAGGTCGGGTGTGCCTCGTACCACTGCAGACTCGGATTTTCGGCCACCGACCGGTCGAAGTATTCCGGTGCCACGCCATGGAAGACATCGCCCACCTGGTAGGGCGGTGTCCCCACAGCCAGCGGCGCCTTCACCGGCGGAATGGGGAGATCAACCGTGAATGGCTCGAAGGTGAAGGGAGTCCCGTCGCCGTCATTGTCATCATCATCATCGTCATCATCGTCATCGTCCCCCTTGCCCTTACCCTTGCCTTTCCCCTTGTTCTTATTCTTGTCCTTCTTCTTCTCCTTCTTTTTGTTGCCCTTCTTGCCCTTGCCGGAGGCCGCCCCGATCTCTCCGACGTAGATTCCGGCTGCCAGGGCTGCAATACCGGCCTGAAGCGCGTTCCGTCGACTGATGATGCCGCCGCCTTCCAGGCTGGCTGACGGGCTTGCCTTCAATTCGCGTTTCGACATCGATCAGGAGACCTTTCCACTGGAGCAGTCCAAGTGAGACAGAGAGAATGAGACAGCTGTGAGAGAAACGGGAAGGGGCCAGAGAGGAAAAAGCCGGAACGTTTTCCGGGATAAACAGGCCTCAGGAGAGACCTGAGTCGATTTGCCCCATTCCTCCCGAATCTACTCGTCCTCCCGGTCTGTTTGTTCAATGGGTGTGGCCTTTTTCCGGTATTTGTTTTGATGGACTTTTCAAACGGGGAAAGATGCGTGATGTCCGTATTTCCGGAGAGTGTTGCCACTGGGCAACACGGTGCGTGTCGAGTGGAGAAACCGGGGGGAGTCTGCCGATAGGAGAGGTAATGCCGGTTCTGCCGGTGAGGTTCCGCACCGATTGCGCGGCCCCCTGACCTCTGACTTTTCGGGCGGATATGGACAGCACCTTCGACAGACGTGCGAACGCCGCCAGACGAAAACGCCGACGCCATACGTCCCTGCAGTATGTCTTCCTCTGCCTGGCCCTCGCGGGCGGAGTCATGCTGGCCCTGCGGCTGCCGCTGCGCGATGATTCACCCACGCGTGTGGTCTGGACGGCTGCACCTGTGCCCGACCTGCCGGAGTTCAGCCACGCTTCGCTTCCCCGGCTTTCCGAGGATTTCGTCACTCCGGTAGTCCATTACCCTGCTGCGCCCCCGCCTCCGCCCCGTCAGCCCCGGGCGTATTCGGAGCGAGGCGGAATCGTCACCGTGGCGTACGCGCAGGATGTGCCGGTTGATGATCTGCGTCCACCGGAGCCGTTGCCACTTCCCCCGCCACCATCCCCCGCAGCTCCGCGGCCAGCGCCGCCGGAATCGCGCCCCTACCCCGCACAACCACCATTCACCCCGGCCAACGAACCCGAGTTGCGGTTTCATTTCCGCTCGGCCCCGTGGATGGCTGTGCTGGAGTGGTGTGCCCGCGAAGCGGGAACGTCGCTGCATGTACCGGAAGTTCCTCCCGGCGTATTTACACTGCTGGACGAGCGACCGCACACGGTGACGGAAGCGATTGATGTCATCAACGAACACCTGCAGCGGACAGGCTTTCTCGCCATCAGAAATCGGGGAGACCTCATCGTACTCCGCGCCGACTCGCCCGCCGTGGCTGCCGTCACCCCGTATGTCCCGCTGGAGGAACTGCCTTACCTCGGCCGCCGGGCCCTCGCGACCGTTGCGATACCGGTCCAGAACGGCATTCCTCAGGCCGTGGCGCAGGAAGTCGAAGGAATGCTGAGTCCGGTGGGGCGGGTCCGGCCGCTGTCCAGTTCCCGGCGGGTTCTGGTGACCGATCTGGGAGGAAATCTGCGGCGGATCGCGGCACTCCTCACCGCTTCCGACACGGCGGTCGACCTGCCGTACTTTGTGTACCACCTCCGCAATGCGCCGGCGGTGGAGGTGGCGAAAGCGATTAACGAATTCCTGGCCACCCGGTCTACACGACCCGTGACAGGCCCTGCCCGACATGCCGTGACGCCCGAGCCTTCCGGGCAGATGGTGGTGGCCGAAATGACCACGAACAGCCTGCTGGTTCGTGGAGAGCAGCGGCAGATCGATCAGATACTCGACCTGATCCGCAGGCTGGATCGCAATCCCCCGCAGGTGGTGATTCAGGCTCTTCTGGTGGAAGTCCAGCTGGGCAACACGGATGAATTCGGCATCGAGCTCGGTGTTCAGGATTCGATTCTGTTCGACCGCAGCGTCGTCGGCGATATTGTGACAGTGACCGAGACGCTGACCACAGCTGGCGGCAACCAGACCACCAACCAGACGATTGTTTCGCAGACTGCTTCACCAGGTTTCAACTTCAATACACCGCTGCTCGGTGGCAACACGGCCGGAAATCCAGGACGAATCGGCAGTCAGGGCCTGACGAACCTCGGCGTGGGCCGCGTGAACGGAGATCTGGGATACGGCGGGCTGGTTCTGTCCGCCGGCTCAGAATCCGTGAACGTGCTGCTGCGTGCCCTGCAGTCGCGGTTCCACATCGACATTCTCAGCCGCCCTCAGATTCGGGCACTGGATAACCACGAAGCCATTATTCAGATCGGCCAGCAGGTACCGGTGGTCGATGGTGTGGCCATTACCGCCGTCGGCAGTGCGAACCCGGTCATTCGGCAGGATCAGGCGGGCATCATTCTCAAAGTCACGCCGCGTATCAGCCCGGACGGATCGGTGCTGATTGCGGTGAATGCCGAGAAAAGCGCCTTCCAGCTGGGAGCGGGAACGGGAGTTCCCATTTACACCGACGCCACTACGGGCAACGTGATCGAGGCCCCGGTGAAGGATGTGACCTCCGCGCAGACGGCTGTCAGCGTGCGGGACGGCCAGACGATTGTGCTGGGCGGCATGATCATGCGGGACCTGGTCAACGTGCACCGGCAGGTTCCCATTCTCGGTGATATTCCGATACTCGGTGAGCTCTTCAAATATCACTCGGACAAAATGATCCGCAAGGAGCTGCTGATCTTCCTTACTCCGCGTGTGGTTCTGGGCGATGCCCACGCCGAAGCGATGAAGCTGGAAGAGATGGGACGGATCTCGATGCCGTATGATGATGCGGTTCAGATGCACGGCCCGCTGACGAGTGACGAACTCAACTGCGTGCGACCTTCCGGAGTCGAATGGCTGGAAGAGGGCCCCGAGGCTCTGCGGAATGCAGTCGGTGCGGAGCAGACCACAGTGCCTGGACCCGGAACACCGGCCGAACCGGCCCCGCGGGTTGAATCGTTCAGGCCCTCAGTCGAGTCGTACCGTCAGCATCCCGAACCGTCCATTATCAGGCAGGCACCGGAGAGCCAGTGGCGTCCGGGGATGTCACCGGAGCCGCGTCCGCCATCAGAGGAGAACACCGCACCTCCCCAAGCCCAGATGGGGCACTCAAGCCCATCGGACAGATGGCAGCCGTTTCCCAATCACCGGCCCCCCGCCATGAGCCCGCCACCACGGAACCCGCCGGGAACCGACCGGCCCCGGAGCGATCCGCAGAATGCTCCGCCGCCAGCAGGTCGCTTCATTCCCGGCCGACAACCGCAGGGGCAGTAACAGACAGCCGCGGAATCCTTCACACGGGTGTCAGGTCGCAGGGAGTTCGTCATCCGACTGCGAAGTCTGCTGCAGTCCCAGGGCCGAAAGTGTCTCGCCGACAGAGATGGTGGTCACTCCTCCGGACGTCTCGATCGAGATACCGCTGAGCGTGACGGTCCGCAGCATCTGACCGGCGCCTTCGTATGGAAGCACGGCACCTTCGGCCAGAACCAGGTATTCTGAACTGGCCTCATCGAGCAGCCAGGCTTCCCGGTTCCCGTCTCTGGTGACACAGGCGATCAGCCGGATTCGCGCGAGAGGGTTTACCTGCGGGCGACGCCGGGGAGGTGTGTGCGCGACGCGTTTCTGTTCCGGACGTGCCACCTCCGCCTCTTCGGCTGACTGCTGCACCGCCAGGGCATCCCGCAGGGATGTCCCGTGTTCTGAATTCGCCATCAGGACCGGACCTTCGAGCGGGCTGGAAGTGGCCGTCTGCAGCCCGAGGGCTTCGACCTCAATGATCGCCCGCGCGAACTCAGCGTCCTCCCGATCCATCTCCAGGGCAACCGCTGTGACACGCTGCATCGGGGACTCCGCATGCAGGGTATCGAGCAGCTCACCGATCGATTCCCGGGAGGCGGTCATTTCCAGCCGGAACGGCAGACGGCAACCGACCTCGCCCACATCCACAATGGCCGCCGGAGTGACCACCGCTTCGTCGATGTCAGATTCCGCCAGGATCTTCATCAGCCAGTTCTGATACAGCACCGCAGCCCGCGAGGGATCCGCGAGGAAAGACCGTTCGCGGGCATCCTGGATCCGGCTGCTGGCCGTTTCGATCGTCTCGTACTCCAGCTCCTTCTGTGCAATGGCACGTTCCAGTCCACGGAGCCGATCGTCCGAGGCGGTCAGAGGGTCAAGCACGAATCGCGAGAAGAGGCCGTCCAGCGCAACCAGCGCAACCACGGCTCCCAGCCCGATTGCCAGCATCTTTTCCCGCCGATTTGAAAGCATCATCACACTCCGGAACCGCCAGATGAATTGAAAGCCACCACACATGACCCGCCGGGGTCAACCGGCCTCCTGCTGCCCGTTGGACGGGGAACGGCGAAGGGTCGCTTCGATTTCAAAGGAAGCCGAGAACGACGGATCATCACGTCGCGGTTCGACCACCGGTGGAGAAAGTTCATAGCCTCGTGCATGCCGGATCAGCCGTTGCGTGAGTTCACTGACATCAGACGGATCCTTCGCGGCCCCCTGGACACGCACCACAGGCAGACCATCGCGAGAACTGGCGCTCATGCGAAGAGAGAGAATTCGCAGCCTGTCGGATTCTTCATAACATTCGAGGAATGGCGGCAGTTCCTCCCGCCAGTCGGCAGACTCCGATGCCCAGTCGGCCAGCATGGCGGCTTCGCCGAGGATCGACTGGCCATGGTCGATGGCTGCTTCCAGACCTTCGAGCTGCGCCTGCAGCCGGGCCTCCCGCGACTCCCGATCACTGGCTTCCAGCCGCGCCCAGTACAGCAGGCTGGTGACGCCAGTCAGGACGATGGCCGTCCACTGAATCAGACGGGCCGGCAGTCGCCTGCGGGGCCGCACGGAACCCCGCGGCTGTGCAAAGTTGAAAGTTCGGGGACTTTCCAGCGAGTTCAGCACCCGGGCTGCCACTTCATGATCCGCATCGGTCGCCGAGGGAGTCACGGGAACGCCCAGCACCTCACCGGCCGCGGCCAGGCATGCTTCAGGCACCAGGCCCACGGCCTCCGCCCCCGCAACCGGTCTGGCAGCAATCTCCTCGGGGAGTGAGCGGTGCAGTCGCCGCAGCAGTCCCTGCAGTCGCAAGGCATCAGTCTGGCTGTCACCGGAGACCAGCAGCTGCTGAGAGGCGACCGTCCGCCCTGCGTCCGAAACAATAATGTTGATGCCCGGTCGGCCGCTCTTCGCTGCAAAGTGATACCCGATGCCAGCACCCGAACCTGCCATGGGAGAACAGGCTGTTACAGCCAGCTCACCGAGCACGACATGAGTCGGCTCCAGTCCGGCCTCCTCGGCAGTCCGACAGATCTGCTCAAGGGTGCCGCGGTTCATCATTCCCAGCAGGAATGTCCGTGAGCCATCCGCACCGGCGTCGAGCTCAATCCAGTCGCTGAGCGTTTCTTCCATCGGGAAGGGAGACAGGGCTTCGACCTGAAGACGAATCGCATGGCGGGCTTCGTCTTCGTCGTTCGTCGGGATCGACAACCGTCGCAGCACCACCGACTCGCGGCCGGCAATCATGATGGCCTGACTGGTGCCGCCGCCCATTCGCTGCAGCAGGTCACCCAGCGACTGATTTCCGATCGCCGGTGTGTCTGCTTCCGCACCAGCCGGTGCGGTCGGCAGGGATTCACAGCAGCTGATACGGCCCGCCCGGACGTGAGCGACTGTTGTCCGGACTTCGTCCACAGCAATGACGAAACAGTTGCGCGAGGCAGGCCGTGCTCCGCGAAAGCGATCGGCAATCCCGCGGCGAATACGGCTGGAGGTTGAAATTTCCATGGGTGTACTTTTTCAGTGAGTGCTGCGGAGCTTGTATATATGTGTGTGTGCTGGCGGCAGCAGGCTGTCATCGAACCGGGAGTCGGAGCGGCGGCAGGTCATGTCGCTGAATGATCCGTGCCCGGCGACCGGAACCATCGATCACAAATTCGATGGCCACCGCCGTGTCGGATCCGTCCCGGTGACCAATGGAATACCCCGAGACGACATCGCCCCGGCCGGTCAGATGGGGAGCCAGAGTTCGCATGGTGGCAAGGTCCACAATGCGTTCCGTCAGCAGCCAGGAGACGGTTGTTCGCGACGGCGAACGGCTCGCACCGAACGAACGGCGCTGCCGGGTCGCGATGATTCGATCCGCGATGCCGGCATCGATGCCGGGCACCGTCAGCAGAACTTCACGGGAAGCCAGATTCAGATTGATCCGCCCGGGGATGCTGCTCTCCCCGGAAACGCTCAGAATTTCTTCGAGTGCGGGCAACTGCCGCTCGAAGAACTGAAAGTCTCCCTTCCACGGCGACTTGAGAACCGTATCCCGGCGATCCACATCAATGCGGACATTCACATCCACCAGATCGAAGACCGAGCGAATGCGGTAAGCCGGCCTGCGGGAGAGATTCAGTCCACCGCGGGTCACTTCGGGGGTGGAGCTGTCATCGGTTGAAGCCAGCAGTCCCCGTGCCGCGTTCAGCTGCCGGGCCAGACGCTGCCGCGCCGCGTCGTGGATTTCTTCGCGGCTCTTCCTGGCATCCTCCCGGCTGGATGCAACTCCGGTCGTCGTCCCCGCCAGTCGCCACGCCACGATGAATCTGGCCACCTCATCGTCAAACTCCTGCTGCAGAGCATCGTACAGACTCACGAGGTCCTGCTGGTTGAGGTTGATTCGAGGCTGCCCGTCCGGCTGCAGGTTCGACTCGGCTCCGTAAATTGAAAGATACTGGCTCAGTCCTGCGTCCGCCCCGTTGCCATACAGCAGTTCGGAGGTCACTCCCCGGACCTGCAGCAGTTCGTCGAGGGACTGCAGGCGCCCGTTTCGCGGAACCCGCGGTGGATCCTGCCGCGAGTACCACGCAGCTTCCGCACCGAATTCGGACGGTTCATCGTCCTGATCCATCCAGTCCAGAATGGCGTCGGCCAGGGCGGGTGTCATGCCGGGAAGAATGGTCAGACGATCGCGGGCAGCGTCCCGCTTAACGGATTCGAGCGGCAAAGCATTGAGGTTCAGTTTTGCTGTTTCATCGCGGAATTCCGCGTCCTCTGAGGAATCATTGGTCTGGAGACCGGGCTGAATAGTAAAGCGTCCCATCGCGCCCTCAACCTCATACACGGCGACCTGACGCAGGCGGCTCTCAGACGAAGCACCCCGGCGGGAAACAGCAGAGTGACGGGCTTCCAGAGTGGCGGCCACGGCTTCAAGCCCTGAGTCGGCGAAACGCCGCAGTTCCGCCTGCTGCTGCGTGGCCCGGATGGCGTCCAGTTCGAGAATCAGCGTCTGAGCGAATGCCAGCGCGCCCAGCGCCAGTCCGGAGACGACGACCAGCGTCAGCAGCAGAATGCTTCCCCGGCGATCTGCCTGCGATGTTCTGCTGCTGGAGCAGTCGAGAGTCTGGTGTTCAATCATGAGCGTCCGTCCGGGACACAAGCCTCAATGTTTCCGTGCCGACGGTCAGGGTGAGTTCAATCGCTCGCGGATACTGCCCTGAGCGGGAAGAATCCCAGCTGTCGGACCAGGTTTCGCCCGCCAGACACCTCAGCCGGACGTCGGAGATTTCGCGGTCTGCTGCATCGATCACATCGACCCGCCCTCCGGCAGCACGAATTTCGGCCGCTTCAGGCGAACTGGTACCGAGAGGACGTTTCGTCAGACCAACCGGAATCTGCAGACGGATCAGCCCCCGAGGCCAGCGACTCCCTTTCAGAGTCACCCGGAAGACTTTCTCCTGAGCTTTGGCAATCGGCACTTCCGTGTCCGCCCGCCCGTC
Organism: Planctomycetaceae bacterium; assembly: GCA_020426545.1. GTDB lineage: Bacteria > Planctomycetota > Planctomycetia > Planctomycetales > Planctomycetaceae > JAGQPV01. Next base: position 5,437 of record JAGQPV010000067.1, on the reverse strand, counting down.
GTTCCACCACCAGATCGTCTGGCAGGCCCGTTTCGTTTCCTCCGGCTGGTCCACTGTCTGAAAGCGGTGATTCTGCTTCAGGCAACCGAACGCCACGACCCGCGGTCGAAGGTAAACTCCCACCGGTTCCACGAACTGCAGCGGCCTGATGTTGAGCAGTCGTTCCTCGAAATGCGGCGTGTCAGGAATTGACAGCTGCCCGGAGGAGACAGACTCCGCTGCGGCGGACGGCTCCGACGGCAGTGGCCGCAAACCCCGGATATCACCCACGAAATCCTGATGAATTGCGCGGGCCACGCGGGCTGTTTCCACCTGCGATGTCCCTGCATCACGCAGTTTCCAGTGCGTATGCAGTGCTGCCTGCATCGCCCCCAGCACAATCGTCGAGAGGACAATCGCCACCATCAGCTCGATCAGCGTCATACCGCTGCGACGGGGTCGACGCGAAGGGACAAACCGCTTCATTACCGCATCCTCCCAGGCTGCAGGCGGGACCGGCGGACGAGTTGCGGGAGCGTTCTCATCACGCCTCCTGGCGAGTTGTGCTGAACGGTGACGGTGACCAGCACCAGGCTGGCATCCGCAGCAGGAGTCTGCCTCACGGTCCAGGACCACTGGCGGTCATGTCGAAACTCACCGGCTGAGGACGTCTGCCCCTGCCCGCCCTCCGCCAGCCACTCGTCCAGTTTGGATTCACACAGCAGATCGGCCATCGCTTCCTGCCGCGCACGGGTTCCGGCCTGTGCCCCGTTGAACACAATCTGAGTCACCCCGGCGATGGAAAGGCCGAGAATGACCGTCGCCAGCAGCACCTCAAACAGGGTGAAGCCGGACCGGCGCTGCTTCCGAAGGTTGCTCCGCCCCGTGGACCTCATTTCCCAGGTTCGCCTTTCTCTGGCTGGGCGATTCGAATGCTGCCTGTCAGGCGATCGCATCTGAGGCAGCGAACATCTCCATCGGGTGCCTGAATCTCGAACTCGGCATTCACGGCTGTGCCATCGGGCTGAAAGGAAACAGGGGCGAACCAGTCACCGTGACGCGTCCCGGCCTGCATGAACAGGAAACCGTGTTCCAGTTGACCGGGCAGGCCCTCGCCCGTCCCCAGGCGGTATTCTCCCGTTCCGCAGCGTGCATGGAGCGTCTGCCGTTCGACTTCGCGAATCGCAGTGACGCGGGCCGCAAGGAGTTCCTGCCTTAGCAGATGGGCAGCCTCGTCGGCCTGCTGAATCGCCTGGTACCGCTGAATGGAGGGCCAGGCAACCGCCGTAAAGACTGTCATCAGCGCGACCACCAGGAGCAATTCGATCAGCGTGAAACCGGAACGACATCCGCCGGCCGGCCGGACGACATGTTTCACAGTTCCCTCCAGTTGCCCACATCATCTTCCGTACCGGCCACACCGTCCGGACCCGGAGAAAAGACATCCGCACCGTCCGGGTTCTTCCGGCCCGGAAACTGGTAGGCGATTTCATTGCCCCACGCATCGCGGGGCAGTTCCTCCACGTAGGGACCGCGCCACCTGCGGTCGCTGCTGCCGCCTGGCCGCAGCAGTGCATTCAGCCCGTCCGAACTCGATGGCAGCGACCCGCCATGATCCAGCGAGTACAGCTTCAGCGCCTGCTCCACGCCATGAATGCTGATATAAGTCGCGTCCACGTGGGCATGTTTCTGTCTCCCCAGCAGCTTCGGGACGACCAGCGACATGATCACACCCAGAATGGCGAGCACCAGCAGAACCTCCATCAGCGTAAATCCGCGGCGACGTCTGTGTCCGGGCAGGCAGCGATTCCGAGTCAGCATGAGAGTTCTCCCTGGCAGGATGAATGGATTGAAAAATGGTGCGGAATCAGGACAGTCCGCCGGCACCATCGAATACGGGCAGCAGCAGCGCAATCACAACAAAGCCGACCAGCACCGCCATCAGCATCATCATCAGCGGTTCCAGCAGCTTGACTGCCACGTCGAGCTGACGGTGGGTGCGAAGCTCAAGACGCTCGGCCACATTCAGCAGCACGCTGTCGAGGCGGTTCGCCTGTTCCCCGACCGAAACAATCTCCAGAATATCGCGGGGAAACTGGCCGCTGCGGGCCAGCGGCTCGGACAGCGTCCCTCCAGCAGACACGCTCTCGGCCGCCCGGCTGATGGCTTCAATCAGCACCAGGTTGCCCGTGGCCGTCTTCGCAATCTGCAGAGACTTCATGACAGAAACGCCATTGGACAGCAGCGTCCCCAGCAGCCGGCAGAAACGGGAAATCGCAAGGCTCCTGACAATCGGGCCGATCACCGGTGCCTGAATCAGGGCACGGTCCCGCCACTTCCGCCAGCCGGGAGACGCCGTGAGCAGCCGGAACACCGGTATCAGAGCGACCCCGACAACGGCGAGGATCGGCAGCAGTGATCGGAGTGAGTCACTGAAGCTCAGCAGCAGGATCGTGGGCAGCGGCAGGCTGCCGTTCTCCCGCATGCGGGCAAACAGCGGCTCAAATCGCGGGACGAAGAAAACCAGCATGGCCACCACGATCACAGAGCCCACGATCAGCAGAAACGCGGGATATGCCATCGCCCCCAGCACGCGGCTGCGAAGTTCCGCCTGCTTCCGGAACAGGTGGCTGAGCCGCCTGAGCGACTGCTCCAGGAAGCCTCCCTCTTCGCCCGCGTTCACCGCGCTGATGACGATATCGGGAAATATCTCCGGATATCCTCCCATGGCTTCGGCGAGCGAAGAACCGTCAGCCACACGGGCCCGCAGCTGCCCTACCACAGTGGCCAGCCGCACGTCAGAACACTGCTCGGAGAGCGCGTCGAGTGACCGCAGCAGGGGCACCCCCGATTCCAGCAGATCGGCCAGCAGCTCGTAGGCGGTGGCCAGACTGTTCGTCGAAACGCGGACAGTCTCCCGGCGGGACTCTTTGACTTCCTGCAGGCGAATCGGGATCAGCGACCGCCGTGCCAGTTCAGCCAGCCCGTCGCGCCGCGTGGCCACTTCCAGCACGCCTTCGATAGACGTTCCGTTCGACTGCCGGGCCACGAACTGAAAAGTTGACATACCTGAGTTTCTCTCGATTCCACGGAGAAGTGTGTCTGCTGATCCACCGAGCTACAGAGCGGCCTTTCAGTCCGCTTCAATGGTCGGTGCGGGCCGGACGACATCGTCCACACAGACGCGGACCACTTCGTCGACAGTCGTGACTCCCTCCAGCACACGCTGCCATCCGGACTGCCGCAGAGTCTGCAGCCCGGCCGACAGGGCATAATCCAGCAGTGCTCCGGTCGATGCGCCGCGGGTGAACAGCTCCCGAATGTTCGCATCGACTGTCAGCAGTTCGAAGAGAGCCGTTCGGCCGGAAAAGCCGGCCCCGTGACACTTCCGACAGCCGGAGGCCTCGTAGATCGTTCTGCCGGCGCCGGCAGCGAAATCGGGCGGGAGCTGACTTTCCTCCAGCTCGACCGGGACGCGGCACGACATGCACAGCTGCCGCACCAGTCTCTGTGCCAGAACCCCCTGGAGGACGCTGGCCACGAGATAAGGCTCGATGCCCATATCAACCAGCCGGGAGACGGCACCGCAGGCATCGTTGGTGTGCAGCGTGCTGAGAACCAGGTGTCCGGTCAGCGATGCCTGGACGGCGCTGATGGCCGTTTCCGAATCGCGAATCTCACCGATCAGCACCACATCCGGGTCATGCCGCAGGACACTTCGCAGCGAGGAAGCAAATGTCAGCCCGATCTGCGACCGGACCTGAATCTGACAGATTCCGCGGAGGTTGTATTCCACGGGATCTTCAATGGTGACGATCTTCGTGGAGGCACTGCGGACCGATGCCAGCGAAGAATAAAGCGTGGTCGTTTTTCCGCTGCCGGTGGGGCCCGTCACCAGAACCATGCCGTGCGGTTTGCGAATCAGCCGGTCCCATTCGCTCCGCTGGGCCGCCGGCATATCCACCCGATCAAGCTCCAGCATGGCGCGAGAGGTATCGAGCAGCCGCATGACGACCCCTTCGCCGTGCAGCATCGGGATCACGGAGACGCGGACATCCACATCTCGGCCGTGAATCGACAGCTTGATCCTGCCATCCTGGGGAAGCCGCTTCTCGGCAATATTCAGCTTCGCCATGATCTTCAGACGACTGACAATGGCAGCCCGGAACCGGCGAATCTCCGCCGGCATCGGCTGTATGCGCAGCATGCCGTCCACACGGAACCGAATGATCAGACCATCTTCTTCAGGTTCAATATGTACGTCGCTGGCCCCAGTCGCCACAGCTTCAGTCAGCAGCTCGTTGACCAGCTTGATGACTGACGAAGACTGGGAGTCCTCATCGACTTCATCGCTGGAATCTGAAGGCAGGTTCTCCGAGTCCCCGGAGGCCAGCAGATCTCCCACGGTTGCGCCGCCGACACCCAGCATCTCTTTCAGTCGCTGCTCGATCTGGCCCTGCTCCGCCAGCACCGGCTCGATGTGCAGTCCAGTCAGAACACTGAGTTCGTCGACCCAGTCCGACGCATAAGGGTCGCTCCCGGCGACCCGCACCACACCGCCGGCTGCCGAAACCGGCAGCACGCCGTGGCGGTACAGGGCGTTCGTCGGAAACAGAGCCAGCAGTTCCCGGTCGATCGTCAGGTTGTGAAAATCGACATACTCCATGTGCAGTTCTTCGGCGAGCCGGCGCGGATGGCAGTCTTCCACTTCCGCATCACCCCCGCAGTCAGCGACGGACACCGCTGACTCCAGCAGAGCAGACTTCTTTCCTGCTTCAATAGACATCATCTGCTCCTCAGTCGACTCGCCGTTTGAACTGACCTGACTCCTGACATCCCGTTCTCTGTCCAGAATTCCAGACAGTTCGTGTCAGGGGAGAATCTCTTCAAAGGACTTCAGGCGGTCACCGCCGGACTTCCCGACGGCAGGCAGCAGGACTTCGTCATCAAGGGCGACTTCACCATCCACCCCGCGGTGACCGTTGGGAACCAGCAGTTCCGGATGATCGAACGGAGCCTCCTGATACCGGACCCGTTCATCGGTGAGCGTCTTGAGGAACTCGACGAGGGCGGCCACTTTCCGGTCATTGCCCCGCACTTCCCCGATCCCGTCCACATCCGGATCCAGGTTGTCGAGGTTCTCTTCAAAGAAGTCCGCCCGGCGGGCATAGAACTGGACGACTTCGGTCAGTGTCCGCATGCCACCGTTGTGCATGAAGGGGCCGGTCAGTTCGACATTGCGGAGGCCGGGAGTCTTGAATGCTCCATCGACGGCCAGCCGGTCGTTCGGACCAATCGACAGCTTCTGCCCGTTGAGGTCCGGGTCCTGCCCTTCCTGCACCCGCCGTGCGAGCGACCATGGGCCGAGGGTGGGATGTCTTCCGCCCACTCCGAGGTCCTCAACGGTCGGTCGAACGCCGATGTTGTAGAAACCGCCATCGTAGAAGGCTGCCGGACC
>JAGQPV010000678.1 GCA_020426545.1 Planctomycetaceae bacterium | reverse complement strand
AGCTGGCTGCCGGACACCATCGGCCGGCTGCAGGCGCCTCTGGGCTGCTGGTACATTCTGGGAAACCACGACCGCAGGCTGATTTCCGATGAACTGCGGCAGATGCTGTCCGACCTGGGCTGGAGGAACCTCGGCGGCCGCACGGAAGTGATCGAACAGGATGGCGGGAAGATGGTGCTGGGTGGTTCCGAAGTGCCCTGGATGGGGACGCACCCGGATTTCACCGCAGCCCCCGATGATGCCTTCCGGCTGCTGCTCAGCCATACGCCGGATAACTTCCGCTGGGCCCAGCAGAATGATGTCGGTCTGATGCTTTCCGGCCATAATCACGGCGGGCAGGTTATCGTTCCGGGGATCGGCCCGATCTACTCGCCCAGTTACTATGGGGTGAAGTACGCTTCCGGCCTGTTCGAAGAGAACGGAACTCTGCTGTCGGTCTGCCGTGGGCTGTCGGGAGATCATCCGCTGCGACTGAACTGCCGGCCGGAACTGTCGGGCCTGATCCTTCGCAGTCCGCGGGCTCGGCCGGCGGATTCCACCCTGCACGGTACGCGAGCCGCCACGGGTGGCTGCCAGGCCGGTGCGGCCACCGCCGGCAGCTGAAAGCGGCTTTCCGGCTGCGGGACTGCCGGGCTGGCTTCGGGATGGTTACCTTCGGCGGGGCGACCGGAGCGGCCTGCCGCGGCGGGCGGAGCCAGCAGAAAGACATCTGCCGGAGGGTATGCACGGTCATGGCGGACGGCCCGATGAGGATCGTATTTCTGATATCGGGCCGGAAGGTCCCCTCCTCCCGCTTTCGCATTCTGCAGTACCTGCCGTTCCTGAAGAACAGCGGTCACGAGTGCCTGGTACTGCCCAGCCGGCCGCCCAAGTACCGTGGCTGGCCGTGGCTGGGGAACCGGCTCAGTGAAGTCCCCCGGATGGTGTTCCGGCTGGTCGATCTGCTGCGGGTGAGTGGATACCGGCCGGATGTCGTGGTGATTGAACGGGAGCTGTTCAGTTCCGGATTCTGCCGGATGGAGCACTGGCTGTCCCGCCGCCGCTGGTGCCTGGTGCTGGATGTGGACGATGCTCTGTTCGCCCTGCATCCTCGAAAATTTCCCGGTCTGGTGCAGGCGTGCGATCTGGTGCTGGCGGGGAACGGGCTGCTGCGGGACCGCATCGCCGCACTGCACCCTGTGGTGGAGATTCTGCCCACCAGCCTCGATGTGGAACGGTTTACGCTGCGGAGAAATGTTTCGCCTTCGACCGCTGCTCCCGTGACGATTGGCTGGACAGGCACGGCCGGCAACTACCCGCAGCTGGTGCCGCTGCTCGATGTGTTTCGCCGGCTGGCCACCCGTTACGATTTCCGGCTGCATTTGATTGCCGAGCGGCCACCGGAGGAGCTGAACCTGACTGGTCTGCGGACGGAGTTCACCCGCTGGACGGAGGGCCGGGAGATTGAGGATCTGCAGCGGTTTGATCTGGGAGTGATGCCGCTGGAAGACACGGAATGGAACCGCTTCAAATGCGGGCTGAAGATCCTGCAGTACATGGCCACGGGAGCAGCGGTGGTGGCCTCTCCCGTCGGGGCGAATGCCGAGATCATTCAGCATGGTCGCAACGGGTTTCTGGCCGGGGACCTGGCCGAGTGGGAACAGTGCCTGTCCCGTCTGCTGGAATCGCCGGAGCAGCGGGCAGCCCTGGTGCGGGCTGGTCGGGAAACCGTCGAGCAGCACTACTCCATCCAGCGGCAGGCACCCCGTCTGATGACGTTTCTGGCGGAGGGCGTGCAGCGGGCCCGGCTGCGGGGGAATTGAGAGATCCAGAGGGATCAGGCCGAGGAGATCGCCCGACGAATTATGGGCGGGGAGATGTGGTCGAAGGTGCAGTCCCCGTGAAAACTGCAGCGGTACCGATGGAATCTTCGACGCGACCTGACACAATCCAGGTGAGGGCGTCGTTCGCCGGAGCGGGAACGCGGCCCGATGTCCCGACGCACACGGGGGGATCCTCCATGAGCAGGCCACCATCGACGCTGTGGCAGAGTTTCGGCTGGGCCTGGGCCGGCTTCCGCTACCTGCTGCGCACGCAGCGGAACATGCGGATTCACACGCTGGCGGTTCCGGTGGTGGCTGCCTGCGGGTGGTGGATGGAACTGAGCCGGGTGGAATGGGCCGTGCTGGCTCTGGCGGCCGGGCTGGTGATGGCTGCCGAAGCCCTCAATACATCCATCGAAGCCGTGGTGGACCTGCTGTCTCCGGAATGGCAGGAACAGGCCCGTATCGCCAAGGATACCGCTGCAGCCGGGGTGCTGATGGCGGCCTTCGCCGCGGCCGTGGCTGGCGTGCTGATTTTCGGCGGGCGGCTGGCCGGTTAAGCCGCGGGCCAGGGCATTACAGCTGGTCGTAGGGCAGTTCGAACAGGTCGTTCATGCCGTCCAGCCGGCCGGTTTCGAGACCACGGCGAAACCACTTCAGTCGCTGGGCAGAGGTGCCATGCGTGAAGGCATCCGGGCGGACATAGCCCTGCGACTGCTGCTGGAGCGTGTCGTCGCCAATGGCGCTGGCCGCCCGCAGTGCCTCTTCCACATCGCCCGATTCCAGAATCTGTTTGGTGCGTTCGGCGTGGTGGGCCCAGACGCCGGCGAGGTAATCGGCCTGGAGTTCCAGCCGGACGGAGAGGCGGTTGCCTTCCGTCTTGCCGACTTCCCGCTGCCGCGCGTGTACTTCCCGCAGCGGGCCGAGCAGGTTCTGCACGTGGTGACCGACTTCGTGAGCGATCACATAGGCCATGGCGAAATCGCCCGGAGCACCAAACCGGTTTTTCAGTTCGGAGAAGAAATCCAGATCCAGATACACGTTCTGGTCTGCCGGACAGTAGAACGGGCCCACAGCCGCTGAGGCCAGGCCGCAGGCGGATTCGACCCGCCCGCTGAACAGCACCAGCTTGGGTTCGCGGTAGGAATTATTTGTTTCGTCCTCGAACAGCCGCGCCCACACGTCTTCGGTATCGGCCAGAACCACGGCCACAAACTGCCGGGCCTCGTTGTCTTCTCCGGCCTGCTGCTGCTGCGCGGGACGTCCGCCGGCGGGCTGCTGTGCCTGCTGCAGGAGTACGGCGGGATCGCCACCCAGCACCAGGAACAGAATCACCATCGCGATTCCGCCGAGGCCGCCGCCCATTGCCAGCCCGCGTGCAGGGCCTCGCGGTGAGGAGCCACGCCGATCGTCGATATTGTCGCTCTGCCGCCGACCGCGCCAACGCATGAGATACCCCATCACCCCGGGAGAACT
>JAGQPV010000677.1 GCA_020426545.1 Planctomycetaceae bacterium | reverse complement strand
GCCGGCGGCGCTGGACTAAGTCTGGCCAGTTACCTGCAAATGACTCATGCCGGAACGCTCAACACCGCCGCGAAGGCCAAGTCGGCCATCTTCATTAACCTGAACGGTGGTCCATCGCATATGGACACCTTCGACTATAAGCCGCAACTGCAGAAAGACGATAACAAGCAGCTGCCCTTCGACAAACCGCGGGTGCAGTTTGCCCCCACGGGCGAGCTGCTGGCGTCGCCCTGGAAGTTCCGTCGCTACGGCGAGAGCGGGATTGCTGTCAGCGAGCTGTTCCCCCATGTGGCGCAGTGCGTCGATGACCTGTGCATTATCAATTCGATGCACGGCACGAACCCGGCCCATGGCGGAGCCAGTCTGAAACTGCACACCGGCAGCGATACCTTCGTGCGGCCCAGTATGGGCTCCTGGGTGAATTACGGTCTGGGGACCGAGAATGCCAACCTGCCGGGCTTTATTACGATCTGCCCGACACTGGCGCATGGGGGAACAAAGAACTGGAGTTCCGCGTTCCTGCCGGCAGCGTATTCCGGAACACCGCTGGGAAATGCCAGCCAGTCTTCGGAGCAGGCGCGGGTGAAGTACATCCATAACGCCCGGCTCAGCAGAGAGGCGCAGCGACTGCAGCTCGATCTGACCCAGTCGTTCAACAGCAGCTTTCTGGAGACCACCGGCCCGGATGCCGCGCTGGAAGCACGAATCAAGTCGTTCGAACTGGCCTTCCGGATGCAGTCGGATATGCCCTCGGCGCTCGATCTGTCGGCCGAGACGCAGGCCACGCAGGAAATGTACGGCCTGAATAACCCGGTGACAGCGGACTTCGGCCGGCAGTGCCTGATGGCGCGGCGGTTCGCGGAACGCGGCGTGCGGTTCGTGCAGATTACCCACAGCAATACCGAAGTGCAGTGGGATCAGCACGGGAATCTTCGCAAAGGCCACGAGCAGAACGCCGCGGAAGTGGACCTGCCGATTGCCGGACTGCTCCGCGATCTGAAATCACGGGGGCTGCTGGAAGATACGCTGGTGGTGTGGGGCGGCGAGTTCGGCCGCACGCCCACCTGCCAGGGGAAAGGGCACGACGGCCGTGACCATAACCCGGAAGGGTTTACGATGTGGCTGGCTGGCGGCGGCGTGAAACCGGGAATTCAGTACGGTGCCACCGACGACTACGGTTACTACGCCACCGAAAACAAGGTACATATTCACGATCTGCATGCCACCATGCTGCACCTGCTGGGGCTCGATCACCTGCAGCTGACGTATCGTCACGCCGGGCGGGATTTCCGGCTGACGGATGTGGCCGGTCATGTGGTGCAGGGCATCATCGCCTGACCCGAATGGTGTGGGGACAGCCTCGCCCGCGGGTTGATGATGGCTATCCTCCGCTGAACCGGCGGCCGGGTCAGCGTCGACGCAGCCACCGATCCGCCCGGTGGCTGGCTCTCGCTGCGCTTTCTTCTCCCCTCGTCGCTCCCCGGGAAATAACCTGGTTCCCCTGGCGGGAATTGCAGCAGGCCCTGGGCAGTGAATCATGGATACTGACCGCCGGAAGACTTCGCGATATTAGCGCCTGAGGAAACGTGACGACGACCGCTTTCCTGTGGTCGGTCATGTTTCGCGAAGACACTTCAGGCGATGGAATGCGGTCGCCCGCGCGGCTGCGCCGCATCCATGCCCAGCGGGGGAAAACCATGTTGCGCGTTCTGACAGCAGTGGTGCTGACGGCCGGATTTTACGGATTGGCGCGGGCCGACGCGCAACCACCAGCCGATTCCCAGGTGACGAAATTCGTCGGCACGCTGCAGCAGCTGGCTGACGGAGGTCTGCTGCTCAAAGGGATTGTGCTGACCGAGGCGAAGGTCGTTCCCGACGCTTCCGGGACTGGTCTGAATCTGCAGTTGCGGGCACACGGCGGGACGCGGCAGCAGCGGTCCCTGCTGCCGGTACTGGTTCGTCTCGCCATGAACGATGATCCCGAGTGGCAGGTATGGCAGCGCGGGAACCGTTTCGCGATTCTTTATGATGATGACCCCGCTGAGGCCGGGCAGCAGCCGGTCAGTCCGGATCCCCGGCCACAGTCCGATTTCGAGCCCCCGCCACCGGCGGAAGACCGGCAGGCCCAGCTGCGGGATGAGGCCGATCGTCTGCGGAACAGGGTGCAGGACCGCATCGAAATCTCACCGGGGATGACCGGAATCGTGCTGACCGATCCGGCGGTAGAAGACGACCCGAACGGAGGCGGCCGGGTGGTGATGCTGCGGGGCCGGCTGATGTCGGACGCGCAGCGGGAGCCACTGCATGAGCTGCTGCAGGACACGGCCGACGGCATCCCCTTCTGGCGGGACCAGTACGACGGAGTCACTTTCTCCGTGGACGAAGTGGAAGTAGTTTCGCCGTCCCTGCAGCGGGGTTCCCGGTATGTCTCGCTCGGCATCGAGTACTTCCGGGAATGCCGCCTCGACGAAGCGGCTGATGCCTTCAGCCGGGCCCTCGCGGAGAACCCGGGCAATCGCGTGCTGCTCTACTGGCGGACTCTCGTGCATCTGGCCCTGGGCGAGTCCGACCGGGCCGAGGCGAAGCTGCGGTATCTGTTGCGGAATTATCCCGCGGGTCAGGCAGATCCGGTCATTGCCGTGGCACTGGAGTCGGTGCAGGGACCGCTGCGGGGGCAGCTGATTCAAATGGAACGCGACATCCTGCTGGACCGGACGGCGCAGTATACCGATGGTGCGGAGACGGCATCACCTCTTGAACCGGCCGACCGACCCCGTCCGCCAGCGCCAGGGATATCGCCACCCCCGCCAGCAAGTCCGCCCGGGGCTCCTCCTGAGACTTCGCCGCAGCCACCAGTGGACCGGCCCGCGAGTTCACCGCCAGTCTCGAACGGGACAGCTCCGCCCCCGGCTGCACCGCCAGCGGTTCCACCCTCTGCGGTCGACAATGTCGATGAGGCACCCCGCCCGGCAGTGCCGCCGGGAGATTCGCCCGCGCCGCCACAGCCCGCGCCTCCTGCAGACCCGGCACCGCCGGAAGACGCGCCACCAGCAGCTGACTCCCCCGCTGCAACTGCTCCAGGTGAATGAAGATCGCCAGGTGAGTGAGGCTCCGGGAACCGCTGCGCCGTGGTGCAGCCGCTGGCGGATCAGGCCGGGATGCATGATGATCGTTACTCCTGCCGATCATCGGTCCGTTTGTCCCATGGCTTCGTTTGACGGATGAGCCGGAACCAGCGACCTGCCTGTGCAGGAAAGCTGCCGGAAGGACGAGGCCCGCTGGAACT
>JAGQPV010000676.1 GCA_020426545.1 Planctomycetaceae bacterium | reverse complement strand
ACCGCCCTACTGGTTCGGGAAGAAGGCCCGTCGCCCCCCTTTCCTGCTGCCACGTGAGGCCCGGGCCAGGTTGACCGTGCCGGCGGATGTTCCCCCCGGTCCCGTTCACTGGCAGGTGGCCAGCGTCAATGGAGCCAGTCCGCGAGGCATCCTCTGGATTCAGCCCGGACCAGCTCTGGTGGAACAGCCGGACCGGACCGCACCCCAGGAACTGCCGCCTCTGCCTGTCATTGTGCACGGGCAGATTCGCCACATCGCCGAAGTCGATCGGTATCGGTTTCAGGCCGAAACCGACGGATTGATCCGCTGTCGTCTGCTGGCTCCAGCGCTGCGCAGCGCCTTGCGGGCAGCACTTCAGGTCCACGGAGCCGGAGGAGAGCTGCTGGCGGAGGGAGTGGATACCGCCGGAAACGATCTGGTGCTTGTGTTCTCCGCTGTCGCCGGTCAGGAGTACACTCTCAGCCTGTACGATGTGGATTTTCGTGGCAACCGGGCCTTCAACTACCAGCTGGAAATCGCCCGTGGTCCCGCTGTGCTGGCTGCCGTGCCCGCGGCCGGCAAAGCCGGTGAAACCCGGGATGTCACCCTGATCGGTTATGGGGTTGCCACGGGAGCACCGCAGATCGAGCAGACCGTTCGCCCGGTAACCTTTCCGGCCGAGACCACCCGTCCGCACACCTTCACGCTGGACACCGCTTTCGGAACATCGGGAATCATCTCTCTGCCGGTGAGCGACCTGCCGCAGCAGGTGGAGCAGGGACCCTGGTCGCAGAATGGCGGGCTGCTGCCCGTGCCCTGTGAAGTCAGCGGCACGCTCAGCGAGCGATATGGCGTCGACCGTCTCCGCGTTCAGGCGACAAAGGGCCAGGCGTGGTCCATCAGGGCCCGCAGTGCCCGGTTTGATTCACCGCTCGATCTCAGCGTGGCCATCGCAGATGCGGAAGGAAAAGAGCTGGCCCGAAACGACGATCTCAGCCGCGAAACAACCGATGCCGGTCTCGAATGGACGGCTCCGGCTGATGGCATTTTTGAAATTCAGGTGACAGATGCCTCGACGGCCAGCGGTTCTCCGGCATCTGCCTGGCGACTGGAAGTGCGGGAGGCACTGCCCGATTTCGAACTGACCCTTCCGGAGCAGATTCACGTTCCGGCTGGTGGCAAGTTCGAACTGGCAGTCAAGGTGCTGCGGAAGCAGCAGTTCACCGGGCCAGTCCAGCTGAAACTCACCGGTCTGCCGGCGGGAGTCACCGTGCCGGAACCACTCCTCGTGCCCGAGAAACTGGCGGCGTTCAAAATCCCCTTCGAAACCGCGGCCAATGTCACCGCCGTGGCCTCAATGGTGCGGCTTACCGCGGAAGCCGTTGACGGCGAGCGGAAGATCGTTCACGAGTACGGCCCGATCTGCCTGGCACTGACGATTGCCCCTCCTTTTTCCATCGACGCGGAGGGAAAGGACGATGTCACCAAATGGCCCCGCGGAACAACCTTCCCGGCTCCGGTGCTGATCGAGCGGGAAGAAGGGTTCAACGGGGAGATTCTGCTGGAGATGGCCTCGAAACAGGGGCGGCATCGTCAGGGAATTTCCGGCCCGGTGCTGCCTGTACCGCCGGGGACCTCGCGGATTCTCTATCCCGTCTTCCTGCCGGAATGGCTGGAGACCACCCGTACCTCGCGCATGAAGCTCAACGGCGTCGCCCAGGTCAAAGACCCGGCCGGTAACATCCGCTACTCGCTGGCGACTTTGAAAACCCGCATCGGTTTTCTGCCCACGGGGGCCGTCTTCAAGCTGGAAGCGGCGAACCCCGTTCAGGCAGTTCCGGAGAATGGCATTGTGCAGATTCCCGTGGTGCTGAACCGTGCCCGGGAGCTGACGGAAGCGGCCGAACTGACCCTGCTGCCGTCCATGCGGCTGGGTGAACAGGTCTCCGCGGAACCGGTTACAATGCCGGCCACGGCCAGTCAGTCGGAAATCACACTGCGGGTCACGGGTCGAGATCAGCTGTCCGGTGAGATTCCGGTGACCATACGGGCCACCGTCCTGCGGAATGGCGTCTACCCGGCGGAAGCGGAAACGACCGTCATCCTGGATTTCGGGCCTGCTCCCTCCGCCACCGCGGCAACCGCCGCCTCACGCTGAAATTCGGACTGCTGGCCGGGTACCGGCCGGCACCCGGGGGAACCACTCGTTGACGACTGGCTGTTGAGACCGGTACACTGCACTTTTGAACGCTGTGGGGGTTCCGCCCCTGATGAGCGGGCCGACTTCCGCCGCAGCCAGATGATTCCGCAGGGAACCGGCGGCCGCAGTTCGCGGCTGACTGATGACGGTTTCACTGCTTCGGTTATTCCATATCGCGCTGCTGAATCCGATTCGTCGCTGCACTTCTCAGGGAGATTGTCCGGATGTTTGTGATGCCCGGTCGCTATGGGAAAGACAACTGTGATGGTTACAGCCGCCGCGATCTGATTCGAATCGGCAGTTCCTCGCTGCTGGGGCTGAGCCTGCCGGGAATGTTCCGTGCACAGGCCCGCGCCGCTGAGTCCGACAGCCAGCGATATGGCGGGCCCGGGTTCGGCAAGGCGAAGCATGTCATCCTGCTCTACCTGCAGGGTGGCCCCAGTCATCTGGATCTGTGGGATCCCAAGACCGACGTCCCCGACAACGTCAAGAGTATTTTCCAGCCGATTGATACCAAAATCAGCGGCGTGCAGTTCACCGAACTGCTGCCGAAAATGGCCAGCGAAGTCGACAAACTGACCCTCATCCGCTCGATGAGCTATACCCCCATCGGTCTGTTCAATCACACGGCGGCCATCTATCAGATGCTGACCGGCTACACGGCCGACAACGTCAGCCCTTCGGGGCAGCTGGAACCACCCAGCCCCAAGGACTTCCCCAACTTCGGCTGCAACATCATCAAGCAGAAGCCGCCCGAAGTGCCGATGCTGCCCTACGTGATGATGCCCCGCCCGCTGCAGGAAAGCAGTGTGGTGGGCAAGGCGGGCACGGCCGGGTTCCTGGGCCGTGCCTACGACCCGTACTATCTGTACCCTTCCGGCGACGACATGCAGATGAGCAAGATGGAAAACATCCGCGTGGATGATCTCCAGCCGCGGGACGAAGTTCCGCTGGTACGGCTCAAGCGGCGGGCGAAACTCCGGGAAACCATCAACGAGGGCCTGGCCGATCTGGAGAAAGCGGTCTCCAGTTACGCTCTTGATGAATACTACGATAAGGCCCTCAGCCTGGTCATGTCGGGCCGTGCCCGGGAAGCATTCAACCTCGGCGCC
>JAGQPV010000675.1 GCA_020426545.1 Planctomycetaceae bacterium | reverse complement strand
GCGACGACAGACTGGTGGCGGCAGGCACCAGTCACCTGCGCCGCTTCGGGCCTCAGGCGGAAGGACTGCCGATGGAGGACCACGGACCGGTTTCCGCAGGGGCGGCCATGGTCGGCGCGCGACGTGGGAACTCCCCCGTTTTCAGACATCAGCAGGCAGCCATGACCAGGCAGCGCCGAAGAGGACTTCTCGGAAGCTGCCTGGGCTGCTCACCGCGTGCGTGGTGGTCTATCCGGTTCTTATTGCACTGAAAAAGCCCGCAGCGCCGGCCGTCTGATTGCAGAAAGAGTTTCACCGCAGAGACCACAGAGGACCGCAGGGAAATAAATTCTGTGTGCCATGCCCATAGCCGCGAAAGCGGGATGGGCATGCGCGTGAAGCGGGGATTATACAGGAACTAAAGTCCTGTAGGTCAGGCTGTTGCCTGACGTCTTTTCCGGAAACAGAAACCGCCAGGATCACCTGGACCGTTTCTGCCCGGTTTTCAACTCCGATTGAGCAGCCCAGGCTGTGCCCGATTTCTCACCGACTGCATCTCCCTGCCGAAACCTCCCCGCTGAAAATCGACGGGTTAACTGAGCACCAGGAAATGCCGTTACCGGGCCAGACCACACGTCCGACGTGCGATGCCGCTGACCAGTTGGCTCAGCCGGGAATCCGCGTGGTCACGTACTGTGATCTCCGCCACATCCCGGATGTTGTCGCCCAGCGACTTCACCTGCAGGCCGCTCTGCCACCGCACGAAATCGAAGCTCAGCTGGTCGCGGAGGCTGCCCTGGTCAATCTGCTGCCACCAGACCTCGTTGAACTCGCGGACCTCGGGCGTGTTTCGACGTAACAGAATACCCGTTTCATGCAGGCCGTACCCGGCGGGGAAGCCAGTTGACCGGTAACCGGCGGTCTGCCGCTGGATCACCGGGATCGCATCCTTCTGCTCCAGCATGCACAGGGTGGCCTCGTCATACACGCAGTCCCGGCGGGGATGTCGAAAGCACGCGATTTCGGCACCGAACAGGTGCCGGGCGACTGTGGTGGTTGCCGGCTCGTGCATTTCGATATTGGCATCCCGCCAGATGGTCACATCGGCTGCGGGAAACCAGCGGTGGGCCAGCACTTTGAAGCGGCGGGCCACCCGGCGGGACGGAACTCCCCCGGGATCAACAACCCGCACCTCCCAGCCGGCAACCCGGTGCGGCGCGTCGCTGAAGCAGACATGCGGGATTCCCGTTTCGGGGACGGGCAGCAATGTGTCGCGGGAACCGAACAGGGCCGTGTAGACCACAATCCGCGGGCGATACCAGGCGGCGTCTTCGCCCACCCACTGCCGCAGAACCTGGCCATCCCGATCAACCGTCGATTCCTCACCCAGGCAATGGCCTTCTCCGATTCCCGTTTTGCCCGGCAGCCCCTTGGTACCGCACCCCAGCGACGTTTGCGGCTGCAGAAAAGTATTCCACCGCCCCGGCGCAGCCGCCCAGAGACACAGATCCACCGACGTCGTCTGGCGTCCGGCTGCCAGGTTCTCAATCAGCCAGCGGAGCACCGGCGCACGAAACCCCGACTGGCACAGGCTCGCATGCTGGTCGTTCTGCATCGCCCGGTAGCGGCCTGTCGGCACATGGTAGTACCGTGCGTCAGCCTCCCCCACCAGCTCGAAATCGTCCAGCCAGGCCGACATCTGCTGCAGATAGTGCGGGGAGTACCAGTCATCATCTTCAATCACCAGCACCTTTTCAGCACCGAGCGACTCGGCCCGCCGGAACCCGGCCAGCAGGTTGCCGAGAAAGCTGGCGATGACGACATCGCCGGGCGGTCGGCGTGTCACCTCCTGCCCCAGCGTGCATTCCACGGGCGTGTGGCCATCATCCACCACGATCCACCGCAGCGGCCCGCGATAAGTCTGCCGGCGAATCCATCGCTCACACAGCGCGAATGCCCGCGGGCGGTCGCTGGTGGGCGTAATCAATGTCAGCATCCGTCGTCCTTCTCCTCCATGCGCTCAGCAGTGGGTGGCGACACAACCGCTGACCACCGGCCGCCCTATTCCTTCTTCCGCATTCGCGGGGCCAGCCACTTTGCGGTTTCATCGGCAATGACGTTGTAGCCGGCCAGGTTCGGGTGCCGGTCGCCCGTCCAGCCGGGGAGATGTCCCAGGATCGCGTCCAGCTCGTTGGACATCACCAGCACACTGTCACCCGACACAAACGGCTTCACCAGCGGGTGAAACTTCTCGGGCACCCGCGAGAGCGAATACCGCCGGTAGTTCAGCACGTTGTAGCCTTTCTCCAGCTCGGCCGCGTAGCGGGGATAGATGTCGAACAGCGGCAGCTGTTCCTTCTCGGCCACATTCCGCACATGCTCGTTGATCTGCTCGCTCACCTCCGGGTTGGCGAAAGGAATCACCGTCATCAGCACAATTTTCGCTTCGGGATGATCCTTCCGCAGCAGGGCAATCAGTTCGTGGAAATCGACCTCGAACTGTTCATCGAAGTTTTTGATCCGGCTGCGGTCGTTAAGACCGTAGCGGACGAAAATCCAGTCGAGGCCGGGCAGCTTCTCGACATCGCGGGCGTAGCGGCCACTGTCGATCAGCCGGCGAATGTACTCCCCGCTCACGCCCGAGTTGATCGCATGACAGGCCGGCAGGTCGCCTTCGGCGGCCAGCAGCAGTTCCAGCACACGTTCCAGGTGGGGGCCATCCGGTTTGATCTTCCTGGGAATACTGCCTTCGGTCGTGCTGTCGCCCAGCAGCAGAATCTGCGTTTTTCCTTCGTGTTCCGCCCGGGCGGTGTCAGCAGAAGACACGAAAACAAGCAGCATTGCAGCGGCGAGGGCCGCGCGGCGGGAAGTCGTGGTGTGAAGCATGATGTCGGGCTGTCGCTGAATCAGAGGAAGCGTAACGGGTGAGTGCCTGTCCGGAAATCCCTGTCTCCATACCACGGCTTGTGCCTTGATTTCACGGCTCACACATCGGGTTGGGCTGACACGAGGTTTCCGGACAGTCTCAGACAGATCTTCCGGCACGTTCCGGAAAAACGGCCAGTCGTGCCACTGTACCAGGCACGGGAATCGGAAGCGACTGCGGCGGACTGCCGCACCCTTCACCGGGGAAGACGGCCGGTTGCGTGTGACTTTCCCCCGGGTGCCGGTAAGATGGTTCGTTCCACGAACCGGTGGTACCTCTCACCAGCTGCCGGTACTCATGGCGTATGCGCTGTTCGGCAGTCTCAGCCGGCAGCCCGCCTCTTTCTGAATTCCAGATACTGCTCCGGCAGTCCACGCAGTTCCCGGGAGCAACCG
>JAGQPV010000674.1 GCA_020426545.1 Planctomycetaceae bacterium | reverse complement strand
GTTGCCGCGCTTCTGTTGCCGAGCCAGCGGGCTGTGTAATCTGACCACCATTTCACGGTCAGTTTTCTGCCTTCTGTTTCAATTTCTTTCGCTTCGCTCATGTGTCGACGGTGCTGTAACAGGCGAAGTGTCAGGCAGTCGTGCGGGCCGCCGGTCTGCCCTTCCAGACGGTGAGACAGAATTGGCCCGTCTGCTGGTGACTGCGGAGAATTGCCCCGCAAAACAGGGCATTTCATGCCTTGTCCGGCGTTCGCAGGACAGGCCTCCGCCTGCTGCGGCAGCCTGGAAGAGGCTGTCGGAAAGTTAACTCGCCACACCTCCCGGGATGTAGCTGATCACATCGGGGGCGGAAACTGTCTTTGAAAGAGACTGGTTATGAACAGCTGTGTCTATTGACGGCATAAGTTCGCAGTGATACTTTTCTCGTGTAATGTTGATTGTTTTATTCGTTTGATCTTCGGATTGCGGAACAGGTCGGCCGGTCTGAGAGATTCTGGTTCCTTCCAGTCCTCCCGGCTTCCTCCCGCAGTGACTGCTGTGCGGTCGCAGAAATGCTTCCGAACAGTCAGCGCAGCCCTGTCCAGTACATTGAGCGCGGGCCGGCTGTCAGAGAATGAGACACTGCTTCGTCTTCAGGCTGATGAAGCAAGTTCGTAAGTAAAAGAAACAGGAAAGCGAAAGCTATGGCGAAGAAGAAGGCGGCCGGCGGTCTGGGTTTCAATATGGCAGAGGAAATCAGGAGTCTGCTGCGGGAAGACCCGACAATGACCGGCAGAGCTGTCATTGACGCCCTCAAGCGGAAGTACCCCAACGAGACCATCAAAGACAGCAGCTGCAGCGTGGCCTATTCCAATGCCCGGCAGAAGCTGGGAATCACTGGCCGTGGCGGCAAGCGGAAGAAGGCCACCGGCAAGAAGAAGACGGTTCGCCGCCTGACACCGGCAGCAACCGGCCGGGTGACTCGCAGCAGCGGCCTCGATCTTTCCGCGGTTGAGCAGGCTCAGAAGTTCGTTTCTGCCTGCGGCGGTATGAAGAATGCCCGTGCCGCGATTGATCTGCTGGAGACGTTTCAGGTTTCCGGCAGCTGAACCCGCTGCGAGGCATTGAATTCAGTTTGGAGTCAGTTTCAGGCTGCCTGTGGTGGATTCGTCCACTGCAGGCAGCCTGTTTCTATTTCTGCGGCTGCCCGGCCGGAGCAGGCTGACCGCTGGCTTCTTCTTCTTCAGTAGGGGAAGCTTTCATCGTCGGGAGAGCTGGCCAGCTCCACCAGGAATCCCGAGATTCGCTCGACCAGCACTTCCATCAGCCGCTGGCCCTTCTCTGCAGTGGCCGGGTGAGGATTCCCCGCTCCCGTGTTGGTTGTCAGCAGGTGCCAGGGCCGGGAAATGGACACCCAGCCACGGTTCAGAGCTTCAAACCGCGTGGGGCGAAGCTGCCCCTCATCAGCCAGCAGTGCGCCAGTTTCGGTATCTCTGGCGACCAGCTGCGGGAAATAAGCCAGGGCCAGTGCGGTTTCCATTTCGCCGGCATGATCGCCCGCATCTTCAAAGATCTCTTTCTGGACATCGGCAGAGGTTCCCCGGAACCAGTCGCACAGAAACAGATGAACGCCGGTTTTTCCGCACAGTTCGCGGACGACGGGTTTGAAGTCATTCCCGCCATGACTGTTGAGGATCAGCAGGCGGCGAACACCATGCTTATCGAGTGAGTCCACAATATCCCGCAGGACCAGGGCCAGCGTTGAAGGGTTCAGATTGATGGCCAGCGGAAATTCCATCTGGTTGGTTTCGGTGCCGTATGGGATGGGCGGCAGCATCAGGACCTGCGCTCCCTGCTGCCGGGCTGCTTCACAGGCCCGGCCGGCAATCTCCACTGCTTCGTAGGTATCTGTGCCATAAGGCAGGTGCAGGTTGTGTGGCTCAGTCGCTCCCATGGGCAGCACCGCAACCTGGCATGGGTTTTCGCGGACATGAGCGTAATTGACTTCGGCCAGCATCCATTCCCGCATGGCTGTTGCTTTCTGCTGTCTGAAAGATTGGGGGTCCGGCTTCGCCGGGAGGTACACCTGGTGTGCCGGGCGCAGCCGGGCGGCATTACCTGCCGGGGGCGGACAGGAGGGAGCCCGGTGAGATCGTTTCCGCGGATTCCCCTGCTATGATGCTCCTGAACAACCTCCAGGGACAGCAGCCCCTCCGTGGGCCGACTGGAAACAGGCTGTAAGATCCCTGGAGAGAACGGGCCGGCATGTGGCCCTGTAGCTACGGATTTCCTGTCGCTGCCGCAAGTCTGGTCGGAAATGTTCCTCTGAGGTTCCTCCTGCCGGTCGGCTCGACAGGCTGGCTGGAACACCGGGCCGTAATACAGGCCGTACGTCGGATCGGTTGAGAACGCCATCTGTAATCGAGCCTCCGCCACCTGGCCTGTTCCCACAATCAGTTATTTCATCAGCAGCCGGAGAGGAAGATGGAAGGTGCAGCTGCCGAGACCGAAACCGAGAGCGGGGCCGTACCTGCCGGCGCATTTGTACTGTTTACGGTCGCCGGGTTAATGCTCTCAGCCGGGCTGGTGCTGTTTGCTCCGCTGGTGCCGGGAGAGTTGCGGAAGCTGCTGCTGTTTCCCGCTGGCGTTGCTGCGGTGGCAGGCTGGTTCCTGGCTTCCGGGGCTGCTGCCGCCGGTCTCAGCCAGGCATTCCGCCGCCGGCCCGGTCTGAACGGGCTGGTCGTCCTGCTGATGGTGCTGACTCTCGGCGGTGTGCAGGTGCGGGCATGGAGCCTGTGGCAGGCGGCACACCCCTCCTCTGTTGAGACGGACCGCATTCACCAGCTCACCAGAGAGGTGGCCGGTTCCGAAGCCGTTCCCGCGGACATGCGGGAGCATTTTGCGCAGGCATTCGGGCAGAGTCGCGAGCAGATTTCTTTTTCTGCCTGGCTGCGGCACCGGGTCAGCCGGCTGGGTGACTGGTCGACCACGGCCGCTGCTCTGTTCTTCTTTGTGGAGATCTGCCTGGCCAGCATGCTCGGCCTGTGGATCTTCCGGCGGCAGCTGCCCGCGGGTTCCTCTCCGCGGAAGACACCGCTGGCTGCCGGCAGTCAGGATGCTTAATCCCCGAGCCGGAAACTGCGATGCTGGACGTTCAGCCGCCGGCGTTGTAACGTCAGCAGGGGCCTCCGCTGACTTGCGCCTTCCTCAGGTGGCACAGGGCTGAAGTCTCGACCGCTGGCAGGAAGCCGTTGGCAGGATGATCGCGGCATCGGCCGGTGGTGCTCAGGGGAATCGCGGCGGAGTCCCGGCACCGGCCCCACGACGGTCGGCCGG
>JAGQPV010000673.1 GCA_020426545.1 Planctomycetaceae bacterium | reverse complement strand
CGCTGACTCCCGCCAGTGCCGGCTGACTCCCGCCATTCCTGTCTGCGACCTGACCGTTGAGGAGGATTGCGGGCTCTGCCATGCGGTGAGACGGTGGTGCGGTGAACTGCCGCAGGGTTCCGGCTGAAATCCTCTGCCTGACGACTCTCCCGGGAATCGCTGCTGCTCAGTCCTGGTGCTGCAGCAGGCTGGAGGCCTGCGCCAGCAGTTCGCTCAGGGCAGGGTGGACCCAGGTGCGAGTTCGGACCTGATCGAACCCGGCACGCAGCACCAGATCGGTCGAGCGGGAGATGTGGGCCCCGTGATGGACCCGGGCGGCGGCGATGGCCGTGAAATACACCACGCGGGCCAGAGGATGCGGCCAGTCCGGGACGTCGGCATGCAGCTGCCGGCGCGCCGACTGTTTTACGGCATCCAGCAGGGGGACGGCGATGTCGGCGGCGAGGGTCGCATCGAGCAGCAGTTCTCTCAACGGCCGGTCGGCCTGATCTGCATTCAGCCCTTCAAGTGAAGGCCGCAGCTTGCGGGTGGCCAGCAGACCGGCCAGGGGCGCACTGAGCTGGTGCTCCAGCAGAGCGCCCATTTCGGCTTCGGTCCAGCTGCCGGTGCCCTGTTCGTGATTCAGCACAACAGCCAGCTGACCAGGAGCCGTGTGCTGCACCCGATCGGCCAGGCCATCCGGCGCGCTGTTCGACTCGTTACCCGCCGGGGCATGCGCCGGGTCGGTCGGACGATCAGCGGGGCTGGCGGAAGATGCCGGCTCGGCAGCGGCGGGTGCCAGGCCGGTGGTTTCATCAAACGCCGCGGAGTCTGGCGAATTCGCGGCCGGCGCCTGTTCGGATTCCCGCGGCAGACGGGTGCCAATGGCTCCGGCTGCGCCCAGGATGGCATGCAGCTCCTGAATTTCCCGTTCCACGGCTTCGAGAGTGGGGGTGTAATCGCAGACCACGGCTTCGAGCACGCGGCGAAAGCGAGTGCGGGCTGTTCGCAGGGCATTGCAGGCCTGCTGCGGAGACTCGAAGCCAAGCCGGCTGACCAGTTCCTCGTAAGGTGCGGGCTGTACTCCATCGAGAGCGGGCAGCAGAATCCGCTGTTCGAAGAGATCCCACAGCTGCTCCCGCCCCTCTTCGCAGCACTCCCGGCGCATGCGGCAGATGGATTCCTGCAGCACCTGCCTGGCCCAGGCAATGTCGAATTCGTCGGAGCTGCTCTGCCGGCTGCCGAGTTCCAGCTCCAGCGTGACTGCCCGACCGGGCGAGCGTTTCTCAGCATTCCGCGCACGAAAACTGCTGGTGACGAAGTTATTCAGGGAGCGGAGCAGCAGCGAACGGAAGCGGCCCCGCTGCGGGTCGGCGGTGGCGATCAGATCGCGGACCAGAATCTGTTCGTGCACGAAACCCTGCAGCAGATCATCGGCCTGGTCGTGTGTCAGCTGACGGGATATCACCAGGTGGGCCCGCATGGCCGGATAATACTGTTCCAGCAGCCGTCCGAGTGCCTCGCGGCGGGACGCAGGGTCTCCGCAGGCCGCCTGGTTCACGACCGACCAGTGCGTCTCATCAAACCGGCCAAACTCGGATTGAGGCCCGTGTGACGTCATGACACCAAAACCCGCTGGCTGAGACAATTGGCTGTGACAGAAGGGAAACCGAACCGCCCGGCGCACCCTGCGGCGGCGAATGTTACAGGACAGACTCTGCGAGCGGGACAGAACCAGAGCCGTGCCTCACCCCGGATACTGGATGGCCCGGAACCACAGACAGCGGACAGCGGACGAGGTTTGCCCGCGGATGTGACCGGAGGTTTGACCAGGAAATCAGTCCCGCAGAGCCAGGGGGACGAATTTTCGGGCCGACGGACCAGTATACCGCGAACGCGGGCGGATCAGCCGGTTATTCGCCGCCTGCTCAATCACATGAGCCGACCAACCCGCAACCCGACTGGCGACAAACAGTGGCGTAAACACATCGGCCTCCAGGCCGAGATAGTGGTACAGCCTGGCACAGGGCCAGTCGAGATTGGGGAACAGACCTTTCTCCTGCCGCATCAGCCGGGCAATGATGGTGGCCGTCTGCTGCAGATCGTCCTGTTCCGGCGTGTGGGCCAGCGCCGCGCAGGTTTCTTCGAGGATCTCGGCGCGGGGATCACCCAGTTTATACACCCGATGACCGAACCCCATGATCCGCTCGCCGGTGGCCAGCCTGGTCCGCACCCAGTCTTCCGCATTGGCGGAACCACCGACCGACAGGAGACTGTCGAGTGCGGCCTCGTTGGCTCCCCCGTGCAGCGGGCCCTTCAGCGCCCCGGTGGCTGCGGTGATGGCGGAGTGCAGGTCGGAACCGGTCGATGTGACGACGCGGGCTGTGAAGGCAGACGCATTGAATTCGTGTTCTGCATACAGAATCAGCGAGAGATCGAGCGCACGCTCCGCTTCTTCATCGGGCTGCTCGCCCGTCAGCATGGCCAGCAGATTACCGGCGAAGCTCAGTTCGGGAACGGGACGGGCCCGGTGCTCTCCCCGCAGCTGGGCCTGACGGGTGGCAATCAGCAGCGGAATCTGAGCCAGCAGCCGCGTGGCGCGGGACAGATCCGCCTCGGGCCCCGTGTCGTCCGGCTGCGGATCAAAATGGGCCAGCGCACTGATCCCCGTCCGCAGGACATCCATCGCCCCCACATGCAGCGGGATTTCCGCCATCAGGTGGACGATGGGGTCCGGCAGCTCCATCGATTCGGCCAGAATCGACTGAAAATCGGCGAGGGCTTCCTGTCCGGGCAGTTCGCCGGAAAGCAGCAGCAGGGCCACCTCGGGAAAGGTGGAGCGGGCGGCAAGGTCTTCGATGCGGTAGCCGCGATACAGCAGCCCGCCTTCAACCATGCTGATCGCTGTTTCACCAGCGATCACGCCCTCCAGACCAGGATAGAAGGGTTCATCCTGCATGAGGATTCTCTCAACCAGCAGCTGCAGTCCCCGCAGCTCCGGAAGCAAAAATTCGGGCCGGCGATCCATGCGGTCTACTCGTGCGGGCGAATCCGATTCTGCACCACAGCCGAGGGAACCGGGAATTCCACCCCGGTACAATCGACTCCGTTCGAAACATCGCAGTGCAGAGCTTCAGAACACTGGTTTCAGGCAGGGCAGATCCGAGCCATACCTGAGTATCCGTTGAGTCACCTGCTGAACCGCGACGAGGGAATTGTACCCGATGCGACAGACCACATGGAACAGCCTGACTCCGACTGGTTCAGAAAGGTTTGGGGAAAAATAAAACCTCCCGCAGCGGCCCGGCAGTGCCATTTCTCGCGAAAACAGGGGAGAA
>JAGQPV010000672.1 GCA_020426545.1 Planctomycetaceae bacterium | reverse complement strand
ATCGGCTGAAGGTCGAATGACTGCCACTGGCTGCCGTGCTTCGTCCTCGGATTTCCAGTCCACAGTCAGCCACAGGATGGCCCGGCCATCGTCGGCGGCGGTCAGGGCATACCGACCATCCGGCGAGAAGGCCACCGACGTGATTTCCCGGTTGTGGCCCGTCAACGTGAGAATTTCCCGTGCCGACGGAATCTTCCCGTCCGCTGCCGGCTCGCCGTCCTCAGCCACCTGTTCGACTGCTTCCGCCCGCGCGACGGTCTGCGGGAAGGAGTCCCACAGTTTCACCGTGTTGTCGCGGCTGCCCGTCAGGGCCCGTCGGCCTCCGGGTGAGAAGGCCACGGTGGTTACGCTGGCGGTGTGACCTTCCAGCACCATCTCGGTGCGACCGGTTTCCAGGTTCCACGTGCGGGCTGTTCCGTCGTCGCTTCCCGTGATGAGGCGGGTGCCGTCTTCACTGAAACGGGCACACAGCACGGCCCGGTCGTGGCCCTTCAGCCGTTTGAGTTCCTCACCGGTCGCGGTATTCCACACGCCGACGGTTCCATCAGAACTGGCGGTCACAATCAGGCTGCCATCCTGCGAGAAGGCCGCATCATGCACGCGGCCCGCATGTCCGGACAGCGTCCGTACCACTTCTCCGGTCGTCGGGTTCCACAGAACCGCCGTGCCGTCGTCGCTGCCGGTCAGCACCAGCTGGCCATCTGGCGAGAATACGGCACTGTTCACGTTCCCGTGGTGAGCACCTTCCAGCCGGCGGATTGTGCGGCCGGTTTCCGCATTCCAGATTTTGGCCGAGCTGTCCCAGCTGCCGGTGATCAGCAGGCTGCCATCAGCAGAGAAACTGGCCGCAGCCACAGCACTGTGCTGGCGGAACGACATCTGCTGCGTGCCGCTGGAGGTGTCCCACAGCCGGGCATCATCACCACCCACCGTCAGCACGCTGCTGCCATCGGGTGAGAAGCTGGCCGCCCACACCTGACCTTCCTTCTCCCGCAGATTCAGCCACGGTTTCCCGCTGCTGCCTTCGCCGCCGGCAATCTGTTCGCCGGTTTCCGTGTTCCACATCAGCACCGAATCGACATCGGGATCGGCCGTAATGATCCGGCTGCCATCCGCGGTCATGCCCACCGAGTTCACAAGCTGCTGCGGAGTATTCAGCGTCCGCAGGACTTTCGCCGCTGTCAGATCCCACACCCGCACCTGGCCGTCTTCACAGCTGGTCACGCCGCGGGTGCCATCGCCGTTCATGGCAAAGCTGATGATCTTATCCGGATGCTTCAGCACCTGAGCTGTCAGCTCGCGGCCCGTAGCCACTTCCCAGCGGGCCACGGTGTTGTCTCCGCTGGCTGTCAGCAGGTGCTGCCCGTCCGGCAGGAAGACAGCCCGAATGATCTTGCGGGTATGACCTTCCAGCCGCCGGATTTCCTCACCGGTTTCCCGGTTCCACAGCCGCCCGTAACCGCGGGCGTCTCCCGTATAGATCACCTTGTCATCGGGTGAAAACGCAACCGCAGTCACCTCGGAACCGTGCCCGCGGAACTGTCGCACCAGGTCAATTTTCATACCATCGGCGGCTTCGGTCAGCTGCCACAGCCGGGCATCCCGTTCGTCTCCGCCCGTCAGCAGGAACCGTTCGTCACCAGACAGAGCAATGGCCGAACTCATGCCCGAACCATCCAGCCGGGCCAGCTCGGCACCGGTTGCCACATCCCACACGCGGGCTGTCCCGTCGCTGGCCGCCGTAATGATCTTCCGGCCGTCCGTGAAGAATGTGGCGGAAGACGTCAGGTACTGGTGACCTTCCACAAACTGCTGTTCCGGTTTCCCGGTGGAGGTATTCCAGCTGCGGGCGGACCGGTCCCGACTGGAGGTGACGATCCGGCTGCCATCGGCAGAGAAGGAAGCCGACATGACCGGCTGGCCGGCGTGTCCGTCGAGCACCCGTCCCTGCAGAACGCGAATCTCCTCGTAACCGGCAATGCTCCATTTGCGAACGCTGCTGTCGTAGCTGGCCGACAGGACCGACCGTCCGTCATCGGCAAACACGCACGAGCGGACCCAGCTGTCGTGCCCGCGGAAGGTTCGCACCGGCTCCGTGGTTTCCGCATTCCAGATCCGCACGGTGTTGTCGTGTCCGCTGCTGAGAATCAGCGAGCCGTCCTGCGAGAAACTCACCGCGCGGACAGCCGCCGTATGACCGGCGAACTCTTCAAACTGCGCGGCACTGGCCTTGCTGCCACCAATCAGGTCGGACAGCTTCGGCCGTTTGAGGTCACCCGGATTCCACCGCAGCAGCCGCCGGTCGTATCCGGCACTGACGATGGTCTTCCCGTCGGGAGAGAACGTCGCGGAATACACCGGTCCGTCATGTTCCGTGAACGGGGGAGACTGCTCGCCCGTGGCCAGATTCCAGACCACAACCGTGCCATCCTGCCCGGAGGTGACCAGCCGCTCGCCGTCTCTTGAGAACGACGCCGACCACACCCACCCCAGGTGGCCATGATGCACACTCAGCTGCCGTCCGCTGGAAACTTCCCAGATGCGGGCCGTCTTATCGTAGGAACTGCTCGCCAGCCGCCGGCCATCCGGCGAGAACGACACACTCAGCACGGCATCCTGGTGAGACCGCCCGTAAGTCGGGTCGTCCTGTTCGCCCTGGAACTGAACGGCCAGCCGCTTGCCGGTGACGGCATCCCACAGCTGCAGAAATCCATCCGGCGAGTTCGAACCGGTCGCCACCAGCCGGCCATCCGGCGAGAAGGACACCGAGTGAACCAGCTCGCCGGAATGCTTCAGCGAATGAATCAGCTCTCCGGTTGATGTGTCGTGAATTTCCGCCAGGCCATTCCAGCCGGCACTCACAAAACGTGCACCGTCAGCCGTCATGTCGATCGAGTTGAGCGGGGCGGTGGCGGTCCAGGTTTCGTCGCTCTGCGAACACAGATGCATCAGCCGGCCCCACTCCCAGTTGCGAAGTTCCGGCTTGCAGCGGCTGAGCAGTTCCACGGCCGATTCAAATGCGTTCTCTTCAATGCGGGCGGCCGCCAGACCAATCTGGGCCACATACGCTTCATACTCTTCGGCTTCCCGCGCGGCGACAGCAGCCTCCTTCGCTTTCTTCTCCGCAGCTGCGGCGGCCACAGCGGCCTCTCTGGCCTTCTTCTCTGCTTCGGCCGCAGCCACGGCGGCAATCTTGGCCTTCTTTTCGGCCTCTGCCGCAGCCAGAGCCTGCTTCTGGGCTTCCACGGCCTTCATCTGAGCAATGACCGCCTCATCCTTGGCCTTCTTCTCGGCGATGGCGAGGGCTTCGGCCTTCTT
>JAGQPV010000671.1 GCA_020426545.1 Planctomycetaceae bacterium | reverse complement strand
TCCTTCGCCGGCCGAACTGGCCGTGCTGCAGCAGCGGTATGCGGGGGCGATGTCGGTGTATCGCAGTCAGCCGGACGAAGCCCGCAAGCTGCTCGCTCTTGGTCAGGAGGTGCCCGTGAAAGGCCTGAACCAGACCGAACTGGCGGCCCTGACGGTGGTGTCCAGCATGGTGCTCAACCTGGACGAAGCGATCACGCGGCAGTGATGTTGGCTGTCTTCGATTGCTCGAAGCCACGGGTGGACCAGCCACTCGTAGCAGACCAGAATCCTGCCTCCTCTCCCCTGTGGGGAGAGGATTGAGGTGAGGGGCTGATCGACCGATGTTGAACTCGCGTACGCCGACTGGTCGCTGAAAGCCGAGACCCTCCCTCGGTCCCTCCCTGGAAGGGAGGGAAGGAAGAGTGGCAGAAGAGAAGCCCTCACCCCAACCCCTCTCCCGCAAGCGGGCAGAGGGGCGAAGAGCAGGCCCCACCGGGCAAACGAGGCAGTGGCAGAGGGGTTTCGTTGTTCGTTACTGCTGACTTTGTTCCTGCTGGATGCGGGTTTGAGTCGTTACCGGTTCGCGGGTGGACGGGTGGCGTGTCAGCCAGTGGGGGCCGGCCAGGGGCTGGGCTTCGTCGAGGTTGAGGGCGTTCGGGTCCACCAGGGAATCGACGCTGGCGACCGACAGGCTCTCCGGCATGTTCTCCGGAACATCGTCCACGCGGCGGACATTGGCCCCCAGCAGCTTGAGCTTTTCGTCGAGGTGTTCGTAGCCCCGGTCGAGATGATAAATCCGGCGGACGACCGATTCCCCCGGGGCGGCCAGGGCTGCCAGCACAAGGGCGGCGCTGGCGCGGAGGTCGGAAGCCATCACGCAGGCACCACTCATGCGGGGGACACCGCTGATGACGGCCGTCGGTCCTTCCCGCCGGATGCTGGCCCCCATGCGGGCCAGTTCGGCCGCGTGCATGAAGCGGTCGGGGAAGACCTTGTCCGTCACCACGCTGATGCCGGTGGAGCGAGTCAGCAGGGCCATCAGCTGGGCCTGCACATCGGTGGGAATGCCGGGGTAGGGCAAGGCGGTGCAGTCGGCGGAACGCAGCTCGCCGGGAACAAACACCCGCACCACGGATTCGTCGACGGGCGAAGTGCGGATCGAAACCCCGATTTCCCGCAGCTTCTCCACTACGGCGGTCAGGTGGTCCAGCCGCACATTCCGCAGTTCGACCTGCCCGCCCGTCATGGCGGCGGCCATCATCAGGGTGGCAGCTTCGATCCGGTCGGGAATGATTCTCCACTGCGTGCCCCGCAGCGATTCGACGCCTTCAATTTTGACGAAGGGCGTGCCCAGGCCGGTAATCTGTGCGCCCATGGCATTGAGGAAATTGCCGAAGTCGACCACCTCCGGCTCGCAGGCAGCGGCTTCAATGGTGGTTGTGCCTTCGGCCAGGGCGGCGGCGGCCAGTACGTTGACGGTGCCGGTGACCGTACTGCCGAACGGCCCGCCGAGGTAGATGTTCGCCCCGATCAGGCGGGTGGCTTCCGCAATCACATAGCCCCGCTCGACGCGAATTTCGGCGCCCAGCGCCCGCAGGCCCTTCAGGTGCAGATCGATCGGGCGGTCGCCAATGTTGCAGCCGCCGGGCAGGGAGACGCAGGCTTTCCCCCGGCTGGCCAGCAGCGGACCCAGCACGCAGAAGCTGGCCCGCATACGGCGGACCAAGTCATAGTCGGCCACGACGGAAGACTGGTCGATTACTTCCAGTTCCAGCGTGCCGTCGGCCTGCCATTCGACCCGCATGCCCAGGGTGATGAGCAGCCGGGCCAGGGTCTGCACATCGACCACATCGGGAATGTCTTCCAGCCGAATGGGGCCGGTGGCGGCGAGCGTGGCGGCCATGATGGGCAGGGCGGCGTTCTTGGCCCCGCCAACTGTCACATGACCAGCCAGAGGCGTCCCGCCTCTGATGACGAACATGTCCATCCGTGGTGTTCCTCCCTGTGGGGTGCTTCGGGCCATCGGATTCCAGTCCTTCTGGAACATCCGACGGCCGCTCAGCCCGGGGCACCAGTCCTCCGGCGTTCCCTGCCGATGTGGTGCCGGTCTGCCTGGGCGATACGCAGCCGGTTGATTGTAAACCGGCTGCGAGCAGTCACAAGGCAGAATCAGCTGGCTGGTGGTGGAGGCGGGGGAGTGGCCTGAGTCTGGAACATGGGGGCCAGCTGCGGCACCTGAGCGGCGGGAGTCCAGTTCTGCATGCCGGCGCACCACACGGACGTGGTGGCCGAGACCTGCCCGGCGGCAATGCCCTGAGCCAGCTGATCGGGAGAGAACGGCCCCTGGGTCTGGCCATTCACGGCCACATGCCATGCGGCCGGCAGCGGGGGTGGTGGCGGAGCGGCACCGCCCATGCCACCCGGTGCGGCTGCCTGTCCCGGCTGGCCGGCCGTGCCCGCGGAACGCATCATCTGGTTGGCCATGGCAAAGCCCATCCCCAGGCCCATGCCTTCGCTGGCTCCTCCGCCGGCCGGGTTCTCGGCGGCCGAGAGCATGGCCTGGCCCATCTGATACTGCTGGAACTGATTCATATCGCCGATTACGCCCATGCTGGTGCGCGTATCGAGGGCCTTCTCGACGGCTTCGGGCAGCGAGACATTCACGATGAACAGCTGCGGCACTTCGAGGCCGTATTCATCGTCGATCCGCTCGCAGACAATCTCCCGCAGCTTCTCGGACATCTCCCGGTAGCGGCTGGCCAGGTCGAGGGCGGCCACCTGCTGTTCGCCCAGCATATCGCTGAAGGCGGAGATAATGACCGACCGCATCAGCTCGGTGACTTCTTCGGTATCGAATTCGCTGTCGGTGCCGACGAGTTCCTCCAGCAGGGCTTTCGGCTCGATGCACTTCAGGCCGTACGTACCGAAGGCCCGCAGGCGGATGGGGCCGAAATCGGGATCGCGGAGCATGATGGGGTTGGGCGTGCCCCATTTGAGATCCGTCACCTGCCGCGTGCTGACGAAATACACTTCCGAGCGGAACGGGCTGTCGAACCCGTACTTCCAGCCCATGATGGTGCTGAGAATCGGCAGATTGTCGGTCTTGAGCGTATAATGGCCGGGTTCGAACACATCGGCCAGCTGCCCGCGATGGACAAACACCGCCACCTGGCCGGGCCGCACAATCAGCTGAGCCCCGTTCTTGATTTCGTTCTGATAGCGGGGGAACCGCCAGACGAGCGTATGCCGCGAATCATCGACCCATTCGATGATATCGATCAGTTCATTGCGGAGCTTGTCGAACAGTCCCATGGTGGTTCCTCGTGTTCTGGTACGGACGGCTCG
>JAGQPV010000670.1 GCA_020426545.1 Planctomycetaceae bacterium | reverse complement strand
GGGTGCCCTCAACGGAAATCGGCTTGATGCTGATGCCGGTCGTATCGGGAGCGGTACCGATCTTGCGGCCGGGGGCCACGTCGTTGATGGCACTGATCAGCTTTCTGGTCCGGTCTTCGCCCGCCTGGAATTCCACACCGGCGTAGAGGTCTTCCGTGTTCTCGCGAATCAGCACGAGGTCGACGGGAGTGTTCTCGTAGAACGTGCGGACGCCCTTGTACTGCTTGCAGGGACGCACGCAGGCGTACAGGCCGAGTTCCTGCCGCAGGAACACGTTCACGCTGCGGAAGCCCTTGCCGATGGGAGTGGTAATCGGCGCTTTGAGGGCGATTTTGTTCTTCTTGATGGATTCCAGCACGCGGTCGGGGACAGAGCCTTCGGCCTCGATGACCTCAATCCCGCATTCCTGGAAGTCCCAGTCGATTTTCACGCCGGTTGCATCGACGCATTTGCGGGTGGCTTCCGCCAGTTCCGGGCCAACACCATCTCCGGGAATCAGCGTGACTTTGTACATTCGCGGCCTCGTGCCCTGTCAGGGCGTGGTTGCAGGGGGTGAACTCGGGGAAAGGTGATGCCGGCATTCCGGCATCCCACACGAGGATTCCAGTCCCTTCCCTGTCCACAGCCCCCGGAAACTGAGAGAATCTGCAGCATCTGGATGATGCTGCGCCAGCTGAGGAGTGCGGGCAGCGACCACGGACCGGGCTGCCTTGAACCGGCAGCAGAGTGCGGGGGCTGCCTCGGACCGCGACTCAGGGCAATGGATGCAGAATCGCGATACCAGCGGGCAGGAACACTGCCGGAACCGTAGCAGACCAATCTGGCCATTTCAAGCGATGCGACCGCCGGCAGCAGGCTGTGCAGCTGCCCTGCCGGGAGGATTTCCGGGCTGAAACCCGAGGGGAACCTGCCTGGTTCCCATTCTATATTTCGGCGGCGAATTTCGGCCTGCAGGGGCGAACGGGCTTCAGAACAGGGGAGGCCGGCCCAGCATTCTGCGGACCACCGCCCACTGGCCGGCGTGCATCATCCAGTGAGTGGCCTCGCCGGAAAACACGGAGCCCACGGTGGGGCCGAAATACCGCAGCGTTTCGGGCGAGTCGGCCTGTAGCCGGGCATCGCTCATGCTGTCCAGCACCGCCAGAGTGCCCTCCCGCTGCTCCTGCATCAGGCGGAGGTACTCCTGCTTCGTGCGGAAGCCGGCGCGGTCGTCGGTGGCGAATGTGGCGGCGCTGTGCTGCTCGCGGAATCCGTCCGGCAGGGCGGGCATGGAACCGGGCACCAGCTGTTCGATATGGAACTTCTCACCGGCAATCAGGTGTCCCAGCTGCCAGGCGATGTGATTCATGTTCTCCGCCGGGCGGATGAACAGATCGTCGTCCGTCAGGTCGCCCAGGTAGGCGTTGACGATCATCGTTGGCAGTTCCAGGGTGTCGCGAATGTGCGCGGCGATACTCATGGGCAGGTGGCCTGACTGCGGGAAAGGACTCGTGCTGGAGCGGTCAGCAGAGCAGGGTTCCCGGCGGAGATCAAGCTCATGGCCCGCGCACCTTAAAGGGCCAGCCGGAGAGCGGTTCGGCAAACCGGCGCGGACCCGCGGCGGGCTATTTCAGCGGAGGGAAGACCAGCTGGTACTTCTGCTGCATCTGCTCCCGCACGGCGGCCGCGGCCGAGTTGAGTTCGGCCACCTGAGCGTTGTGCTGTTCCTGCCTGGCCCGCCAGGCCTGGCCCCGTGGTCCCCGGCGGGTTTCCGCATCGGTCTTGATCAGCAGTCGGCCGTTCTCGGTAATATCGATGCCGGCGTAGTACCACTGAGACAGGCGGGCTGCCAGCCGGGTGACTTCCGCGTCGACTCCGGTGATTTTCAGCTCGGAAATGGCTTCAGCCGCATAACGGCTGGCTGCGGCACGGCGGGCGAGGAAGTCGTCGGCCGTGGCTTCCGTGAGGCCGCCCGGGGGAACTGCCCGCATTTCGGCTTCCCGCGCAATAATGATATTCAGCTGGTTCCACAGTCTGAGTGTCTGCTCTCCGCCGGGCTGCGGTGCTGCTGCCTTCTGTGTCGCCCGCGGCGGCCCGGTGGAATCGACGGGGCTGCCGGGGTTGGTAGTATCCGCGGGAACCGCAGTGTCCGGTGGTCCCGCATCCGGGTATGGGCTGGGGGTTTCATCGCGCGAGACGGGCAGTTTGTACTCGACGACAGGCCGGGTGGGAAATTTCACACCGGCGGCTCGCAGGTCGGCTTCCTGCTCTTCATCGTAATAACCGTCCACACCGGGCTGAAACTGGAACCGCGTGTCGAGCTGGGCCACCGGCTCGGGTGCGCTGAGCCGGGCTTCCGAGAGAGTCCGCGTCAGCTGGCGAATCCGTTCCCGTTCCGCTTCGCTGAGTGTGACGACCTCCGGCTCGGAATCGGCGGCGCGGAGCCCAGGCTGTGCGGCCTGCTGCTGGTTCGGCCCGGCAGACTGCGGAGCCGGTTCGCGGGGGCTGGCCGGATTCGGCGTGCTGGTCTCTGCCGCCGCACGGGGGATGGACTGAGTAAAGCGGGTGGCCACCCAGATCAGAGCCAGGCAGCAACTGACCGCCGCGAAAACCACGACCAGCAGCATCAGCCGGGAGACTGCTCCCTGGCGGGCTGAACGGCGGGGCTGGGCAGGTGAGCGATGTTCCGCGGAACGTGGAAACCGGGGACCGGCGAGCATGACAGCACTTCCGGTAAGCAGATCTGAGGGAGCGGATGAGGAACCCTCAAGTCTAGCTCATGAAATGTCCGTCGGCGGAAATCCCCGGCAGCACTTGCGGGGTTCTGCTGGCCGGGCGGGGCTGCCGGTGGCTGCGGATTATGCCGGTGGTTCGGTCTGGAACAGAAGCGGGGATTTCGCCTGGGGGAATCCCGGAGTCTGGAGGCCTGCGGACGCTGCCGGCGAGAATGCGAAGTCGGCGCGGGGCTGCTGGCGCATGGGGGCTGGTCCGCACCGCGAGCGATCGCGTGCTGAGGCCGGAAAAGACCGCTCCGGAAGCTCAGCCGGTCATCCGGCGGCATTTTGCATCAGCCGGTGAGTGCAGGCCGGCGGACGAAACCACGCGGATTCCGTAACGATACCGAGGGCTTCGCCTGTCGCAGGAAACGGGAAGCCGGCGCGCGGAGATTCCGGCCTGCTGGACCGGGGGGCAGATTGCGTGGGCAGACGGATCAGTGGCTGCCGCAGGGAGACGGAACCAGCGACTGGCTGGTGGTGTAAACCGGCCCGTTACCAATGCTGTCGCCGGGGAGCGTACTGCCACCCGTGGCCGAAGCCGGAGTCACCACGTCCTGGCCGGACTGTGCTGAAGCC
>JAGQPV010000669.1 GCA_020426545.1 Planctomycetaceae bacterium | reverse complement strand
GGGCCTGGGCGAAGATCAGCCGGGCGATGATCTCAGCCGTAGGGTTGTCGGGCAGAACCTGCACCGGTTCACCCAGTTCCCGCAGGAAGGGCAGGGCCGGGTCGCGGTCGCACAGAATCATCCGGTGATCCAGCGTCTCATCGATCCACGTCCGCAGGCTGTCCTTGATTTCCGAGAAATCGACCAGCATGCCCCGCTCGTCCAGTTCCTCGCCCTCGAGCACAATCACAGCCCGGCCGTTGTGCCCGTGCAGGTGCCGGCACTTGCCGCTGTAATTCAGCAGCCGGTGGCCGTAGCAGAACTCGATTTCCTGGGACACACGAAAAATCGCCATGGGATCGCCGGAACAGAACTCGGGAATGCGGGTGAAAATGGCCAGCCGGCGGTTCGGGTACAGGCACAGCCCCTCGGGCAGAGTATGACTGCCGACCGGGCCAGCTGCCAGCGTTTGTGATGGCCAGGGTGAGGGTTCACCCGAAGTTCATGCGTTTCTGGCCTGCAGGACGGGTGGATTTCGCGCGGCGGAGCCACAACCGGCCCCGCCACTGCTGGAAATCACCGGAAAGACGCTATTCGGCAGCGGGCAGCTGCTGCAGCACCTGGCAGGCGGTTTCCAGCACCAGCCAGGCAGCGGCCAGCTGCCGCTGATGCCGCAAGGAGCGGGGGCTGCTGCTGTCGGAACCAGTGCCGATATCGAGCACCTGCCGTACCAGCTTTGCCTGCCGCGGGCTTCCGTCCGCATCCCGCACCGCCACGGCCACGTACACCAGTCCGTCCTGCTTTGCGGGTGCATTAGGGCCGAGGTGCCCGGTGATGGCAGCGGAGATGGTGGCCGCGGGCGTTTTCTCGAGGACTCCGGTGGCCATCTGCTCGGCCACCACCCGGCTGACAGGCCCGGGCTTCTTCAGCTTCTGTGCATCGACACCCAGCCAGGCGATTTTGGTTTCCACCTGATAGACCACCGCGCTGCCGCAGTGCCTGGCGGAGACGCCGGGAACTTCCGTCAACGTGGCGGAAACCATCCCGCCGGTGCAGCTTTCGGCAAACACAATCAGCTGCTGCCGGCTGTCCAGCAGTCGGGCCAGCTGCCTGGCCGAGCGGCTCAGCGTCTGTCGGGTGATCTTCGCCGAAGGCTGCATGCGGTCACTTCTGCTGAACAGAGACGGCCTGAAACGGGGGCCGGCTGAAATTCCCGCTGCCGGGCATGGCTGCCGCGCCGTGGTTCATTCACCGGGGGGACTGTCGGATTTCTCGCCGGACTTCTGCCGCACGGCACAGAAGCCGAACCGCTGGCCGGCGATGGTGACCGAACCCGCCATGGTCGATTTGTCGGTGGTCCACAGCAGGGCATCGACCTGTTGAGACGAATTGGCCAGTTCAATGGTCAGCCGGGCCCGGTTGGGGGCCTGCCCCACCCGCCCGCTGATGCGATAGCGGCTGCGGGATTCGTCAGACAGATAAATCCCTTCCAGCTGCATGGGGCCTTTCAGCTCCAGGTTCCATTCGCCCTTCCACCGACCGTCGATGTTCACATCCCACTGGCCGGCGAAGTCGGAAGGAAGCACGCCATCGTGGTCTTCCGGTTCCACGGTGGCGGCATCGGTCTCGGGAACAGCCGATCCGTCGAGCACATACAGTTTCGCCCGGTCGAGCGGTTCCAGGCTGGCTTTGGACGTCAGCGTCAGGTCGCCGCCCTGGCCATCGGGCACCACCTGGCCAATATCAAAGTTGAAGGAGAAGCCGGCAAACAGCATCACATCCTGACCGGAGGACGCGGTGACATCCGGGCGGTCGCTCCGCCAGGTCACATACCGCTCGATCAGCACCACGGGCAGCGGGCCGTCGGTCCCGCGGCGAAAACCCCAGCCCACCAGAGCCAGGGCCGTGTTCCCGTCATTCGTGCGGACAATGATGCACGGACTGCTGAAATTCGCGCCCAGTGTCTTCAGCCGGACGGCTTCATCGAGGCCCAGTGCCATCCGCGGCGACTGTCCCTCAATGGCGGAATTCAACACCGCCAGCGTGTGACGGTCGAATACATCGGCCGCCCTCGCGGTGGACGACGGCAATATGGCCAGGGCCATCGCCGACAGAACAGCGGAAAACAGAAAGGTGCGGGCGTTGGAATTCATGATGGCGACCCTCGGTACGGCCAGCTTGAGCAGTATCGACCGTAGAAGCTGATTCTGACATCAACCGGTATTGTACCGCCGAACATCTGTGATGATATGGTCCAGAGGCTCTGAACCGCAGAACCTGCGAATTCCTGCCGGCCGACTGCGGAAACCCTGCCGGATGTACCGGCTGGTTGGCAGCGCGAAACAGCGGCGGAAATGCAGGTCGCCTGGTCAGCCTGATAACGGGCGATTCATGTCTTTTCCCGCAGCGGCAGGAGGGCCATTATGGGGCTCCGCAGAACAAGTCCCGCTGACAGGTCCACAACTGCCCCGGAGGGAGCGAATCCAATGAGCCTGCTGCAGGTGGCCTACGTGCTGGATATCCTGGTCTCGCTTCCCGTAGCTCTGACGACCCTCCTGGGCAACGAGCGGCTGGCGCCGGTACTCTTCAGAGAGAGTTTGCCCGAGAGCGACAACTTCCGCATCATTCTTGGTTCGCTGTGGATGGCGGTTCTGTTCACCTGTGTGGCCGGGCTGCTGTTCCCGGTGGCCATGTCGCCCGTCCTGATCCTGCAGATCATCTACAAAGCGCTGTGGCTGCTGCTGTTCGCGATGCCCCGCTGGCTGAGCGGCCGGAAGAAGGAAGTTCCGAAACGAATCGTCGTCATCTGCATTCTGACACTGCTGGCTTTTCCCTGGGTGATCCCCTGGGAAGCGCTGGCCACGCTGGACCACAGCAGCTGAGAACCACGACCATCCTGCATCAGGGCGGGCCATCTGTCCGATCGCAGCTGTTGCCACCCCGGCGTGATCTTCTCTTCACTTCCCTCCCTCGCAGGGAGGGACTGAGGGAGGGTTTCCGCCTGCAGAAATCCTCCAGCGAACATTCCCGGCCGTCCTGCCTGTCGCACGACGCGTGTGGCACGTCCCGGAGGAACGACGGGCGTGGTCTTCCTGCGGTCTGATGCGGACCACGGCAGTCAGACAGCGTACCTTCAATCCACAGCAGGACGTTCCGCCACGGTAAACCCGGCCACACCCGTGCGGGAAGCCAGTGAAGGCAGGTGCCGGCGGATGCTGGCCATCCGCTCGAAGTCGAGTTCGGCCAGAGCGATGCCCGGTCCATCGGCGGCGGTCGCCAGGACCGTACCCCACGGATCGATAATCATCGAACGTCCGAAGGTGTGCAGCGTCTTGCCATGTCTGCCGTGCTGTCCCG
>JAGQPV010000066.1 GCA_020426545.1 Planctomycetaceae bacterium | reverse complement strand
CAGCCAGCGTGTACAGGAAAAACTTGATCGCCGCATATTCCTTGCGGACACCACCCCAGATACCGATGAGGAAGTACATCGGCAGCAGCATGACTTCCCAGAACACGTAGAACAGGAAGAAGTCCAGTGCGAGGAAGATTCCCAGCATGCCGGTTTCCAGCAGCAGGAACAGAATCAGATAACCCTGCACCTGCTTCTGAATGCTCCACGAGGCCAGGAGCGCCAGCAGGCTGACAAAGCTGGTCAGCAGCACAAGCGGAACACTGATTCCATCGAAGCCCAGCTGATAGTTAATGTTCCAGGATTCGATCCAGGTATACGACAGCCCCCGGACCCCGGTTTCCGGGTTGAGCGGCTGAATTCCCGGGTCGGAAGGGTCAAACGCGGCCAGCAGAAACAGCGTCAGCACGAATGTGGCCGCTGTAATGACCAGTGCGAAGTACCGCATCGGCTCAACAGCCCGGCGGTCAAAGAATGCCAGGAACACCGCGCCGATTGCGGGCAGGAAAATAATGGCGGTAAGCAGTAACAACATGGAGTTCATGGCTGGTCCGATTTGCCCTCGTACGACTGTCTGTCTGTATTTTCGCGGCGGTTGTCTGATCTCGCCGTCAGGTTCTGCTGCTCAGTTCTGTACCGACAGGCTGGTTGCACTGCAGTCCGTTTTCCGTTTTCGTATCGAACGGTAATCCCACTGGCCCGATTCCATCCGTGTGCCAGGCACTCCGGCGGTTAACGCGGAGCGAAGGCAAACAGCAGGACGAACAGCGCCATCACACCTACTGCGATGAACATCACATACTGCCGCAGATGTCCGGTCTGCACCCGCCGGAGTGAACGTCCGACGGTAAACACGGAATCTCCCACCAGATTCACCAGACCGTCAATAATGCTCTCGTCAAACTTTCGATCCCAGCGGGAAACATTCACGGTTCCGCGGCAGACGGAATGCAGGAATCCGTCGAACACCACCCGGTCGAAAGCAGCCGCCCAGCCCGCAACCACGCGGGTCGACCGGACGAACATCACATCGTACAGCGTATCGAACTGCCACTTCTCCACCAGGAAGCCATGCAGTCCGCTCAGGTGTCTGCCGATTTCCGCCGGATTGACAATCCGCAGGCCATACAGCAGCCAGGCCAGCACCGCACCGGCGAAGGCCACCAGCAGAGCATACAGTCCGGCTTCCGCGTGCGGCGACATCCGCCCGCTGTCTTCGGGAATCAGCTGTCCGGCAGCATCCACATGACCGTGAATGTAGTCGGCGGATGGCAGGGCAATCAGGGCCGGTTCGCCAGCGGTCAGTCCGGCCGAGACACCGGCCGGTTCGCTGAACTTCAGCATGCCTGCCAGCGGGCCTTCTTCTCCGCCAATGGCGACGAAGGCTGCGAACAGGGAAAGCACAATCAGCGGCACTGTCATCACTGCCGGAGATTCGTGGCAGTGATCGTAGATGTGCTGATCCCGCGGCTTGCCGGCGAACGTGTAGAACCACAGCCGGAACATGTAGAACGCGGTCAGTCCCGCAGTCACCAGCGGCACCAGAAACAGCAGAAAGTGCAGCGGATTCAGCTGGGTATAACCCAGCGCTGTTGCCACAATGGCATCCTTCGAGTGGAATCCGGAAAACGCGATCGTCGTGCCCGGAATCGCCAGCCCGCTGATGGCGATGACCCCCGCCAGCATGGAGAACGCCGTGATCGGCATCTTCCGCCACAGGCCACCCATGCGGGGCATTTCCTGCTCGTGATGGCAGCCCACAATCACGCTGCCGGAGGCGAGGAACATCAGTGATTTGAAGAAGGCGTGGGTAATCAGGTGGAACAGTCCGGCGAACCAGCCGCCCACACCAATCGCCAGCATCATGTAACCCAGCTGACTGATGGTGGAATAAGCCAGCACCTTTTTGATATCGGTCGCGACAATCGCAATGGTGGCGGCGACAAACAGCGTAATGCAGCCCACATAGGCAATGGTCAGCAGCACTTCCGGCGTGAACATCGGGTAGAACCGCCCGGCCAGGTAAACACCGGCCGCCACCATCGTGGCGGAGTGCACCAGCGCCGAAACCGGCGTCGGCCCTTCCATCGCGTCAGGCAGCCAGGTCTGCAGCGGGAACTGAGCACTCTTACCGACGCAGCCGGCGAAAATTCCCAAGCCGGCTATCACCAGCAACTGGTAGGGGATGGTCCGCTGGCCTTCACCATGCAGAATCACATTTCCGTCTTCGACAGTCAGCTGACCGTCATCGCCCCGCACCATTTCAAACAGACCGGCCTGGGCTGCTCCATCGACTTCGACCGTACCGAACTCAAAGGTACCAAACCAGGTCCAGATCACCATCAGACCAATCAGGAAACCGAAGTCTCCCACCCGGTTCATGATGAATGCCTTGTTGGCTGCTGTGCTGGCCGACTTCCGCTCAATATAGAAGCCGATCAGCAGGTAGCTGCAGATACCCACCAGCTCCCAGAACACGAAGACCTGGAAGATGTTTCCGGCGAGGACCAGCCCCAGCATCGAGAAACAGAACAGGGACATGTAGGCAAAAAACCGGTAGAACCGCCCCGGCCGATGCAGATGCTTGCCACCCGGCAGATGGACGCTGTGATCGACGTGGTCTTCGGTCAGTTCGTCCGACATGTAGCCCAGGGCGAACAGGTGAATGCACGTGGCAATCAGCGTCACCATGACAAACATGGTGATCGTCAGGCTGTCGATATAGTAATCAATGGCAATCCGCAGACTGCCGAAGCGGGCAAGGGTGTAGAAGTTACCGGTGATGACTTCGAGGCTGCCCGTCCCGGCATCCACGGCAGCGGATTCGCCTTCTTCATCGCCTGCGGCGTCGTGACCGCCGTCGGCAACATGAGCCTCTTCCCCGTGTGCGGCCGCTTCACCGGCGGGGGCGTCATGCGAGTGGCCATGTGCGTCATCTCTGTCGTGCGAGTGACCATGGTCTTCCGCTTCGTGGGAGGCCTCTCCGTGAGCACTGGCATGAGCGGCCCCGTGCTCATCGTGGCCGTGCGATTCCAGAGCGGCCCAGCCGGTTCCACTGCCCCATAAGACAAAGGCCGACAGGCTGAACACAAAACCGGCAGCAATGCAGCCCACGGCAATCAGAGCCGATGCGCGGCTGGTCCGGCTGGATTTCGGACCCCAGAGAATCTGGATAACGAAACCCAGCAGCGGCAGCAGCCAGGCGGCGGCGAGCAGTGCTGGAATCAGTGCTTCGGAGGACATAATACAGAAGCCTGCGGATACGTCGGCACGAAATTACGGGGAGAGACCATGGTGGGCAGTGACTGCCCGCTTTAACCCTGCAGCCGGTCGCCACGGTCCACATCGACCGTCAGATGACTGTTGTAGAAGCTCAGGGCGATGGCAAGGGCGACAGCTGCTTCAGCCGCAGCCAGCACGATCACAAATAATGAGATCACCTGCCCGTCGAGGCCCAGTGGCATATACCGGGCAAACGCGACGAAATTGATGTTGGCACCATTCAGCA
Organism: Planctomycetaceae bacterium; assembly: GCA_020426545.1. Taxonomy (GTDB): domain Bacteria; phylum Planctomycetota; class Planctomycetia; order Planctomycetales; family Planctomycetaceae; genus JAGQPV01. The sequence goes on along the minus strand of JAGQPV010000066.1, from coordinate 11,264 downwards.
CCAGTTCCACCCCCATCAGCACGCCGATGGCGTTGCGACGAGTGGCCATGCAGACCACACCCGCCACAAACAGCACCGCACCAACCATCAGAAAATGTTCGAGGCCGATTGTGCCCATATCCGGGAGAACTTTCCTGTACTGCGGGTCATTCGCCAGGCGAATCACCGGGAGGGGTCTGTCTGGTTTTCAACTCGGTCGGCCCGCTGACGGCAGGCATTCGACAGACTGCAAATACGTCAGAGCAGCCGATCTCTTCAGGAGGGCTGATCTGGACGGGAGCGACGCTTGGCACGGGCCAGATACGAAGCACCAATCAGCACCACCAGCAGGTGGATGGAGACGATTTCGAAGGGAAGCAGGTAACCATGGCTGAGAGAGCCATCGGTCCGTCCCAGATCTTCCAGACTGATTCCCAGCATCTTCAGACCCAGGGGGCGGGCGGTATTGCCCTCCTCCGCCGGATTGAAACCGGGTTCGTGAGCGTAGGAAGCATACGAGGGATCCTGCTGCTGAATGGCAGCCAGCGAATCCCAGTCCACGGAAACGACCGTGGTGATAATCATGGCCAGAAACAGCGAACCAACCCCGCCAGCCAGCAGGGCTTCGCCGGGTGAAGTGCGAATCTGGGAGTAGGGGCCGGTGGCGGTGAGCATCACGCCGAAGATCAGGAGCACCAGGGTGCCGCCCACGTAAATCAGCAGCTGAGTCGCCGCGACGAAATCGGCACTGAGCAGGAAATACAGGCCGGCCACGCTGCCCAGCGAGACGATCAGCCAGAAGGCCATCCGTACGACGTTCTGGGTTGCCACAACAGCAACGGCCGCCGCGCAGCTGATGGAAGCGAATATCCAGAACAGAATCGTCGTGGCGTCCATGATGAACTCTCTGCCGCCCGTTTCTTAAGATGTCGCTGACCAGCCAGGCTGGCAGCCATCTGCCTGAATCTGACGATCACAATATTTTCAGGAGGCAGGTCCGCAGCAGACTGCGATCTTCCCGCTCTCCGAACTGTCTTTAACTGATTTCTCTGAACCCCTGGCTGCAGTCCGGCAGCCGGCACTCCGGCCAGGCGAGACATTCACCGGCTGTTCCCTGCTGAGCAGCACGACACCGTTGAGACAGCTGCTCAACAGCAGGGAGGACTCAAATCACCGGGAGACGTTTCAACGGCCCGCTGCCTGGCATCAGTCACGGGCTGCCGTGCGAACCGAATGCGGACGAACCGATCCGGCGGACACTTTATCCTGACTTTCCGTCACTGCAGGAAGGGACTCCGGGGAGGATTCCGCAGATTCGTCGATATCGTCCCCGGGCTGTCCGGCAGACTCATCGGTTTCCACCGGACGGGTGACGGACTGCCGCCCCATCCGTTCGCCAATGGAACCACCCATTTCCTCAGGCCAGGCCACCAGCGTGCTCCGCCCCACGGCGGAAATCACCACCAGCGGCCAGATAATCTGACACAGGAACAGTCCACAACTCATGGGGACCAGATATTTCAGGCAGGTTGTCATCACCTGGTCGATCCGCAGGCGGGGCAGAGTCCACCGCAGCCAGATCTGCACGAAGACCAGCATGGCCCCCTTGCTGGCGAGCACCATCATGCCGAACAGGTTGGCCACATAACCGGCCACATGGAAACCGGGCGAAGCCGCCGCGGTTTCACGCAGCCCGGTCAGAACGGAGTCCAGCGGGGCAATCCCCGTGTGCCACCCACCCAGAAACAGCAGGCTGGCCACCAGAGACACCAGGAACATGCTGGCATATTCCGCCATGAAGAAAAACGACCATCGCATGCCGCTGTATTCGGTATGGAACCCGCCGACGAGTTCGCTTTCCGCTTCGGCCAGGTCGAACGGTGCCCGCTTGCAGCTGGCAGTTGAGACGGTGAAGTACACCCAGAAGGCCAGGAACGTAAACGGACTGTTGAAGACCAGCCAGTTGAGGAACCAGCCGGACTGCACCTGGCCAATTTCCGTCAGATTCAGCGAACCAACGGCCAGCACGGGAATCAGCCCGCAGATGGCCAGTGGAATTTCGTAACTCACCATCTGAGCGGCTTCACGCATTCCGCCGAACAGCGACCACTTCGAGCCGCTGGAATACCCGGCCAGAATGATGCCCACCACTTCAATCGAGAGAATGGCGAACAGCACAAACAGCCCCACATCGGACGCCACCGCCGACCAGCCATCGCTGAAGGGGAGCACCATGAACGCGCCGAACGTGGCCACGCAGGCGATGTAGGGGGCCATGCGGAACAGCAGACCATCGGCCATTGACGGCACGAGGTCTTCTTTCTGAATCAGCTTGACGCCGTCGGCCAGAGACTGCAGCCAGCCAAAACGACCACCCACCCGCGTCGGACCGAGGCGATCCTGAATTCGACCCGCAACTTTCCGTTCCAGCCAGATGAAGAAGAACGGCACCAGGCCGAACATGGCGAACAGGAAGGCAGCGTGAATAATGGCCGTCAGGATGAGGACCGTCGCGCTGTCCAGCTCACAGCCGCAGAAGGGAACCCGCTGTGTCCGCAGGAAATCCCCGATGGATCCTGCTGCGAGCAATGGTGAAATGCACTCCATGGCGAAGATGCCCTGTGCCGTCCCGGGTTGCCGGACGTCCTACTGCTGGAACCAGTTACCAACGGCTGTGGAACCTGCCACTGCCGCAAAAGACCAGAGGAAGGCCTGCATCTGGAAGGAAGGCCACAAGCCCCGGGAAGGTATCGCTGATAGCGGGAAGGTCTCAACGGTATACACTTTCGCCCGCAAACGGCGAGCCAGTACCGGTGAGTGGGTGAACTATGCCAGAACGGTTTGAGTGATTCAAGTGACCCAGATTCCAATTCCGCCCGATGTTGCGACGAAACCGGTTCTGTTCGGTGGATACAGGCTCTGGTACAGGGGAAACTCTCCGCAAACCTGGACAGGTGACCCATGCGGGCCAGGTCCACACCGGGCGGAGAACTTTTTTCAGCGACCAGACGCACCCAAAGCCCCGGGGGGAATCACGTGACTGATGCACAGGTCCACCGGCCCCGTTCCCGACCTTCCGGGAGACACTCCGCTCCATCAGCCCTGGCGGGAATGAAGCAGATGCCCGTGACAGAGATCCGGAGGATTTGATGCGTCGCCGCTGCTCTGCGCATTGCCGAGCGAAGTTCGTCCGCAGTTCCCGATGACCGGCCGGAGCACCGGCCTGCAACGGCGACAGGTGATCCGGACAGCCAGGCAGCCTGCCTCTGCCCTGCCCCACCGACCGCGCAGCAAAAAGGCCACCGGAAACCGAAGCTCCCGGTGGCCACTGTCATCTGTTGTATTCATCGCCCCGATGTGAGCGGGGCGGGCAGGGTGATCGCCGAACTATTGAACGGGATCACCTGGCAGCTGGTGCACAGGATGTTTCAGATCCGGCGGACGTTTTCGGCACGGGGGCCCTTCGGTCCCTGTCCCACAGTGTAGGAAACGCGCTCTCCCTCGCTCAGCTCTTCGTAAGTCGCGCCCTCAACGGACGAACTGTGGAAGAACATGTCGGTTCCGGTTCCATTCTCAATGAAACCGAAGCCCTTGTTGGTCATCCGCTTGATCGTGCCTTCTGCCATCTGCGTTTTCCGATACTCTCAATTACAGGTGTGCTGTCATTAGCTGTGTGAAACATTCACTCAATCTGGACGGCACCCGGGTCTGCTCTGTCTATTCCTCAGCGGGCGGAATGGTCTGCAATGTCGGAAGGAGCTGTTCAGCCCTTCTGTCAGGCGGCACATTGTGCTGTGCCGGCGACCAGACTGCCTGCCGTGGTTCCGGGACGGACGAAATTCCTCGCCGTCTGAAGGTCAGTCCGACTCATCCGTATAACCTTTGAGGTCTGGATGATCCATGGAAATTTCCGTTGGGGAGCCGCTGGAATCAGCAGCCTCCTTCCGTCTGTTGCGGCGGGCGACTTTAGCTTCCGCCCGCATTTTCTTATCCATTTCGCGCTGACGCTTGGCGTAGGTATTTCGGTTCTTTGCGATGGTTGCCATCCTTATCAAGCAATGCGGCTGAATGGTTTCTGCGGCCAGCCTGCTGCCGACTGCAGTCAACCTGCCTGGACTACCTGTCACACGGTCCGTGGTCCTGCTGCCCGTCGTTCCAATCCTTAAGAACCTGACGCGGGCACCGCACGGACACTAACTTGTCTGGCCGACTCTCTGCTGTGAGCCACTGCGGGGACGACGACGCCTTTTGGGGCTGCCGTCTTTTCCTGCAGTGCTGTCCGTCGACCGCGGACGATAAGGCCGCGACCCGCCACCGGTGGAACCGGGACGACGACCACGATGCCGGGATGATTCCCGCCGATCGTTGAATTCCGGACCGGGATCGTCACCGGACACCGGGACTTTCTGACCGATCAGACGCTCGATGGCCCGCAGCTCGCGGCGTTCCGCTCCACTGCAGAACGACAGAGCAATTCCTTCCGCTCCCGCCCGACCAGTACGGCCGATACGGTGCACATAACTTTCGGGTTCGACCGGCAGATCGAAATTGATGACATGCGTGATGCCATCCACATCGATTCCGCGGGCGGCCACGTCGGTTGCGACCAGCACCTTCACCTGCCGACGGCGGAAGGCTTCCAGTGCTTTCTGACGGGCATTCTGTGATTTGTTGCCGTGAATGGCGGTGGCACTGATGCCACTGCGAACCAGCTGTTCGGCGACAGCGTTGGCTCCCCGCTTGGTTTTTGTAAACACCAGCACCCGATCAACATCGGCTTCGCCCAGCGTTTTCTCCAGCAGAGCCTGCTTTCCGCCCCGTTCGACGAACATCATCCGCTGTTCGATTTTCTCGACATTCCGCGATTCCGGTGTCACATGCACCTTCACCGGATCTTTCAGCAGCCGCTGCGAGAGTTCAATGATGTTCGGCGGCAGTGTTGCGGAGAAGAACAGCGACTGACGCTGCGGCGGCAGCTTGCTGATAATGCGCTTCAGGTCCGGCAGGAAGCCCATGTCGAGCATCCGGTCGGCTTCGTCCAGCACGAACATTTCCAGCTGATCCAGCTGAATATGCCCCTGATTCATCAGGTCGAGCAGGCGGCCCGGTGTGGCGACCAGCAGGTGAACTCCCCGCTTGAGGGACCGCACCTGATGCCCCTGACCCACACCACCGTAAACCAGGGCATGGCGGAACCGCAGATGACGGCCGTATGTGGCGAAACTTTCACCGATCTGAATGGCCAGTTCCCGTGTGGGAGCCAGCACCAGAGCGAATGGTTTGTTGGGAATGGCCCGACGGTTCTGCTTCCCCAGTGTATTCAGCAGGGGCAGGGCGAAAGCCGCCGTCTTGCCGGTGCCGGTCTGGGCACAGCCCAGCAGGTCTTTGCCTTCGATTGCCGCCGGAATGGACTGTGCCTGAATGGGCGTGGGGGTTTCGTATTTTTCGTCCGCCAGAGCACGCTGCAGCGGGGCAATCAGATTAATCTCTTCAAAAGTCTTCAATGAAATTCCTTCACAGTTCACTTCAGAGTCCCGGCATCCGTGGTTCCTGCTGATCCGGTTCTGAACCGTTCAGAGGATGGCCTCTCTGCCGCTTGAGCAGAGAGTAACCGGGACGGAAGCCGACTGTCACAATGGTCGGGGTGTGTATGATCAACTGCAGCCGTGGCGGCAGTCCGGGGGGCAGGCAGGCAGCACGGTCAGGTGCTGAAAATCGAACGGTCTGCAGCTCGGTGACTGGCCGGAACCGGAGTCATGCACCGCATGTCTGCGGCCCATTTCCTGTCACAGGCCGGGATTCAGAGGCCAGCGGCAGGTTCTCGGGCAGTCTTTCAGGTGGGTTGGTTCAAAACGAAACGTGACTGGCCTGCGTCAGACGCTGCCGATTCTCACCGGCAGTCGATCCTCAATGGCAGGCCGCACTCTCTACCTCGCATTCAGGCCATTTCTCCAGGCAATGCCCCACCGGAAACTGGATGGGAGGGCACATTCCTCTGTCCCCTGCGGTTACCCGCACAGAACACCATTACTGGCCAGCCATGTGAAATTCATGCTGGCACAGCAACAGTCATAACAGCCTGGACAAAGACCGGATGGGCACAGAGTGACCGTTCCGTTCCGCAGGACGGCAGAAAGCATCTGGCGAGATGCTGCAGCGCCGCTGCACAGGCTCCGTCGTGTTTTCCCAGAATCTCAGCCAGGAACCGAAACAGTAGAAACCGCTGTTTCAGTCAGCCAAAGCCGGAGCACTGGAAAGACAACACCGCTTCAACGGGAATTTCGGACGAACAAAATAGTCGCGAAATCCGGTGCGCCGTAAACGACGCGGGCGGCTTTCCAGAGCGGTCAACACAACCGATGGTTGGCAGCAGAGTGTGCGGCAGATGTGCCGGCACGGTTTCTCACGGGAGGAGGTTCAGATTTCCATTGAACCAGTAACCCCGCTGGGCCTGACAACGCTGTCCACTGATTGGACCACGTTTCCTGTTCAGTCCGGCCCGAGATGCACTGGCTGTTCCGCGAAGGACACGCCATGCAACTGCGGTGAGTATACACCCGCCAGACCACTTCGCCAAGCCACAATCTTTCCCGACGCTGAAAATCACTGCCCGTTGAACCGGACAGCTGCCATGTCCAGGGGGTCAGGCGTTCCCTTCCCGCTGCTGCCTCCGGCGGTTTCCGCCGCTGCCGGCACGGGCCAGCTGGCCGAAGCATTGCGTGAAGCGCCTGGAAGCACATGCCTGTTTTCTCAGGCTGCAGAACCGGCACAGCCGGCCCTGCTGACCTGCACCGCGAAGAACCCACCACGGAGCTGTGGACGGACTGCAGACGGCACATCCTTGCATTCCAGGTGTCGCAGCTGCACATTGACGGGAAATCTCTCACTCATTTCCCTCCGCTGGCGGATACGTTGCCCGGCTCGCTGTTTCCGCAGCCGCTTTCAGGACCATGACATGCACCCCGCTCTCGACCAGTCCACCTACCTTGTCAAAGAGCATGTCGGCTTCTTCAAGGCCGCCAACAATTTTGACATCTACGATCCCGCCTCCGGAGAAATCGTCCTCGAGTGTCGGGAGGACAGTCTCGGCATGATCACCAAACTGCTGCGGCACTCCGACTATAAACGGATGACGCCCTTCGACATTGAGATCCGCACTCCCGATGGCCAGCAGGTGATCCGCGTCAAACGGGGCGTATCGTTCTTTCTGTCGAAGATTGATGTTTTCAACGAGAACAACGAGCGGATCGGCGGCTTCAAGCAGAAACTGTTCTCGCTGGGCGGGGCGTTTCAGGTTCTCGACAACGATGGCCAGCCCGTGTGCGATCTCAAAGGAAAATGGACCGGCTGGGACTTCCGCTTCATGCGGGACGGCGTGGAATTCGCCCACGTCACCAAGAAGTGGAGCGGCCTGGGCAAGGAACTGTTCACCAGCGCCGACAACTACGTGCTGGAAATCTCCGACCAGGTTCCGCACGGCAGCATGATCCGCCAGCTGATTTTCGCCGCGGTGATGTGCATCGACATGGTGCTGAAGGAATAAGCCCCGCTTCAGCCGGGATTCTTCCGGCAGAGCGCCTTCCGACCTCAATCGCCCTGGACTTGAACTTCCCCGGCTGGTAACTGCCTCGGGCATTCTCCAGGGCGATACGGCTCAGTCGCCAGCGTTTCGCGCCGGGGCGGTCGCTGTGCGCGGAATATGCCATTCTGTATGCTGGGGCAAACGCCCCGGAACCGGAAATCCCCTGAACCCGGGCCCGCTCGGAAGCTCTGCTGTTCTGCCCGCGCTGCCGGGCAGTCCGGGCCGGGGGCACCGCGGCAGGGCCGGCTTGTTCTCAACTTACTGACGATCTCTTCGCAGAATGCCAGGTACGCGCATATGGTCTGTCTCAGCGTGGTGTTGACGGTACGTGACGAAGGCGATGTGGCAGAGATTGCCCGCCTGCTGACCGAGCAGGGACGGCTGTCCCGCGCGGAGCCCGGCTGCCTGCGGTTCGAGGTCAACCACTCAAAGTCCGACACGAAGGTGTTCCTGCTCAACGAGCGGTGGGAATCTCAGGCCGCGCTCGACGAACACCGCAAGGCACAGGCCTTCATCGAAATCTACATCCCGCAGGTGCTGCCGAAGGTCGACCGCGTGCCGCACGAGTGCGAGGTTCTCGAATAGCTCCAGCGTTTTCCCGCTCCGGGAGACCACACTCAGACCGGCCCGGCAGACTCACGCCTGGCGGTACCGCACTCCTTCGAACCCGTTCCAGCAAAGCCCGATTCCATGAGTACGACTGACTCCACTTCGTCTGTTCCCACCACACTGGCCACCCCGTCCGAAAACGGTGGCCTGAACCGTTTCAGTTCGCGGATCACGCAGCCCCGCTCGCAGGGGGCGTCGCAGGCCATGCTGTACGGCACCGGCATGACCGACGACGACATGAACAAGGCCCAGGTGGGCATTGCCAGCGTGTGGTACGAAGGCAACACGTGCAACATGCACCTGCTGGAACTGGCCGCCAAGGTGCGGGAAGGCGTGCAGGCAGCGGGCCTCGTGGGCATGCGGTTCAACACCATCGGCGTGAGTGACGGCATTTCGATGGGCACCGAGGGCATGTCGTTCTCGCTGCAGTCCCGCGACCTGATCGCCGACAGCATCGAAACCGTGATGGGAGCCCAGTGGTATGACGGCCTCGTCACCCTGCCCGGCTGCGACAAGAACATGCCCGGCTGCCTGATGGCCATGGGACGGCTGAACCGTCCCGCCCTGATGGTCTACGGTGGCACCATACGGGCCGGCTGCACCACCGGGCATTCCAAGCTCGATATCGTTTCGGCGTTTCAGTCGTACGGCCAGTACCTGGCGAAGACCATCAGCGATGAGGAGCGGCAGGACATCGTGCGCCACAGCTGCCCGGGTGCGGGAGCCTGCGGCGGAATGTACACGGCCAACACCATGTCATCGGCCATTGAGGCGATGGGCATGTCGCTGCCGTACAGTTCGTCGATTCCGGCAGTCGACCCGGCCAAGCTGGATGAATGCGTGCGGGCCGGTCATGCCGTCCGCAACCTGCTGGAGAAAGGCATCACCCCGCGGGATATCATGACGCGGGACGCCTTCGAAAACGCGATGGTGGTGACCATGGTGCTGGGCGGTTCGACCAACGCCGTGCTGCACCTGATCGCCATCGCCCGCTCGGTGGGTGTGGACCTCACTATCGACGACTTCCAGGCCGTCAGCGACCGCACGCCCTTCCTCGCCGACCTCAAGCCCAGCGGCCGCTACGTGATGGAAGACCTGCACCAGGCGGGCGGCACCCCCGCAGTCATCAAGTACCTGCTGGAACAGGGGATGCTGAAGGGTGACTGCCTGACCGTCACCGGAAAGACGCTGGCCGAGAACGTGGCCGACCTGCCCGGACTGGCCGAGGGGCAGGAGATCATCCACACGATCGACAACCCGATCAAGAAGACCGGTCACCTGCGAATCCTGCGGGGCAACCTGGCTTCCGAAGGGGCTGTGGCCAAGATCACCGGCAAGGAAGGTCTGCAGTTCACCGGCCCGGCCCGCGTGTACGATTCCGAGGAAGACATGCTGCACGGGCTGGAGCAGAACGAGATCAAAGCGGGCGATGTGGTCATCATTCGCTATGAAGGGCCCAAGGGTGGCCCCGGCATGCCGGAAATGCTGACGCCGACATCCGCCATCATGGGCGCAGGCCTGGGCGGTTCGGTCGCGCTGATGACCGACGGCCGTTTCTCCGGCGGTTCGCACGGGTTCATCGTGGGGCATGTCACCCCGGAAGCCCAGGTGGGCGGGACGATTGCTCTGGTGCAGAACGGTGACGAAATCACGATTGACGCTGAGACCAGCCGGATTGACGTGGCTGTCTCCGATGAAGAACTCGATACCCGCCGCGCCGCCTGGACAGCCCCGCCGCTGAAAGCGACCCGCGGCACGCTGCACAAGTACATCAGGCTGGTGAAGTCCGCATCGGAAGGCTGCGTGACGGACGAGTAGGGGACTGTCAGGTCATACAGCCAATGGGATTTCGTGTCGCGATGATTGCGGTTCGTGGTCTGGATGCCAATTCTCTGTACACCCGGTACGGCGTTCGCCGCACCGGACAACGGGAAGCAATCGCTGAATCGCCAGTCTGCGGTGCCACGGTATCGACCGGGTGGGAGTTGCTGTATCTGAACAACTACCCGCGACCGCACGATGCCGTTCTGAAAGTGCTCTCAGCCGACGCCGAACTCCTGTTCTGCGACGTCAACGAGACCTGCATGTCGAGCTTTGCCACGGGATGGAAGAACGGCAAAGAGACCTGGACGGTCTTTCATGACTCGCAACAGGCCATCGATCATCTGGTCACTTCCGGTGAACTCCCCGGAAACTACAGTGAGATTTGCGAGTCCAGACGATCTGACCAGACCGAGGACGGTGAGGAACTGGATGACATGTTCGGCATACCGATCGACCTGTTCGCCTCCCTGACCGGGATTCGCTACGACATGGATTTGCCGGAATCAACCGGCTCGGATTTTGAGACGCTGGAACCTGTCGAGCAGGTGGATTCGTGAGCGGAGGCTGATTGCACCATGCAATCCACCTGAGGCATTGACCGATGACTTCGTCATCAGCCCTGCTGAAACTGATGCCATTGGTAGTGCCAACCCGATATGCAGAGTGAAATACACATCGCTGCCGATATCGGGTGCACCGGCATCGAAGTTCGTGCTGCAGATCAGCCAGACAGGCAACTCGAAATTGCCTTCCCCACGGGCCTGGGACTCTCCGAAGAAATCGCTCGCGAAATAGAGTGCTGGCAAAGTTGGTTCAACGCTGTTGTTGACCTCGCCGGACTCGAGAATCGGCACGAGGTACTCGGCGATCGATTTGACGAAATCGGGCTTCAGCTGGCTGAGCGAGTCGCAGCTGAGCTTGGAGCGAAAGTCGCGGTCTTTTACAGTCCGCAAGGAGGCTGGTGCCGAACCATCGGTACCGGCCGTTCGCTGCTGGTGCAGAAAGGTCGTACTTGAGTCTATGCAGCGGCGCAGAACTCCTCTGAAGTCTGGCGACTTCAGCTACCACCAGGTTTGTTTTGGAGACCTGCAGTTCCCTGTGCCTCACGCTCTTCCTCGCCGCTTATCTCACCACGATTGCGCGCAGCCAATTGTCACTTTGTACTCGTCTTCACCGGCCAGGATCTCCGGCAGCCAGCGGATCTTGCTGAGCCAGCGGGCCATGCGGGGATCGATTCTCCTCTGGCTGAAAAGGGGAGCGAAGTTCAGAC
>JAGQPV010000668.1 GCA_020426545.1 Planctomycetaceae bacterium | reverse complement strand
TGCCATCGGCCAGCTGGAACCGGCGAACGGTGCCATCGGCGGCGCCGGTGTAAACCGTATTCCCGTCGGTGTGGAACAGCAGCGAGGACACCGCGGTGGTGTTCCCTTCAATGTTCCGCTCGGTCTTGAGTTCGGCTTCGGCGGTCTGCCACACGGCCACTTTGCCGTCGGCCGAGGTGGAGACGGCATCGGTCCCGTTGGGGTGCAGGGCCACGGCAGCGACCGGAGCCGCTGCGGTCCCCAGAGCCAGCTGCTTGCCGGCGGCCGCATCCCAGATGCGGACCGTTTTATCGGCACCGCCGGAAACCAGCCGCGTGCCATTCGCATTGAAGGCCAGGCTGGTCACGGCTCCCGCGTGCCCGCTCAAAGTGGCCGCAGCCATTCTCGTTGCCGGGTCAATCAGCTGGATGGAACCGTCCGCATTGCCGACAGCGACCCGTTTGCGGTCGGTGGTGACGGCGATGGAAGCCGGTGCGGCGGGAAGTGCGGCCAGCTGCTGCGCTGCGCCGGCCGGGGTCGTCCAGACGCGAATCTGGTTGTCCGCATGGCCGGTCACCACCTGAGCGGCCGCCGCCGCCAGTGTGAGGGCATTCACGGGAGAAGGAGTGTCGAGCCGACCGGCTGCCGCACCGTCCGGCACCGACCAGATGCGGACCGACTGATCGACGGAACCGGAAAACAGTCGCGAAGTTTTTGCCACACTGTCGAGGAAAGCCTGACGGGCATCGCTGGCGGCCTTTGCGGCCGTCTGAGCAGCGGTGACGCCCTGTTCGGCGGCGGTAATTGCGGCTTCCAAAGCTGTCTTGCGCTCGGCTGCTTTGGTTTCGTCGAGCTTTTCTTTCGTCGGATCGAAGCTCTTCAGTGCTTCCCGGGCCTGTGTCAGGCGGGTCTCCGCCGCTGTGATATTCGTGTTCGCGGTCGCAACAGCCTGATCCTGCTGTGCCATCTCCACGGGAGTCGGCCAGAAAGTCAGCGAGGTGACGGTGCCACTGTGGCCTTTGAGTGTGGCGACGGACTTGTTCGCCGTGGTGTCCCACAGCTGGATGCTGTGATCAGCCGCGGCGACAGCAACCCAGCGGCCATCGGCACTCGCGGCCACCGCAGTGGCTCCACCGGGAGCCGCAACACGGTACAGCTCGGCGTTCTGCGGCCGCTGCCACAGCTTGACGACGCGGAATCCACCGGAAGCCAGCAGGTTGCCATCCGGGCTGAATGCCAGCGAATGTACAAAGTCCCGATGAGCAGCACCGACGGGATACATCCGCTTGCCGTCGGCCTCGACTCCGGCGAGCCCGGGATCTGTCAGACGCCCCAGCAGCTGTTTCGTCTGGATGTCGTACAGGTAGATCTGATTGGCTCGCCCGGCAGCCACAATCCGCTGGTCGGAAGACAGAGCTGTGGCATAGATGGCATTCAGATCGGCAGGAATGGGCTGCCACTGCACGGCACCGCCTGTGCTGCCGCTGCCGGCGTTGGCCCCTTCCAGAATCCACTGCCGCAGCAGCCCCAGCTCCTGGGGAGTCAGGGCGCGGGCTTCGACGTCGTTCGGCAGGGGGGGCATGGCCGGGCCACTGGCGCGACTGGCCACCAGGTAGAGCAGGCTCTTGTCGGGCTCTTTCGCCACCACCGAGACGCCCCGCTTGCCACCTTTGAGAATGGCTTTGACATCCTCGAGGACCAGGCCGCTTTCGTCGACCGCCAGGTTGTGGCAGGCGATGCAGTTGGCGTCGAGAATCGGGTAGATGTCCCGCTCGAAATCGACCGGTCGCCCGAGGGTGACTTCGGCCGGTTTAATGGCAGTCTCGGCGGCCTTCTCGTCAGCAGCCTGCGTCACCGACAGCGCGGTCACCAGCTGCACAGCAGCCAGCAGCAGTGCGGCAGGGAAGTTTTTCATCGGAAATCCTCGGCTTGTCAGAAGGCCCGGCCGGAAGCATTCGCGGCGGCACCGTAGAATTCATCGTATCACCGGACATCCTGCACTGACTGGCAGGCTGAATCAACTCACGAACGCTTGCGGTCACCCGTCGCCACGCGGCAACAGTCAGCCAGGCGGCGACAGTGCCCCGCGGAACGGAGTGGCATTACTTGGTCACGTTGATTTTCACAGGAGCATCGACAGCGACTTCCGCATCCTGAAAATCGGCAGTCGCCCTGATGACGACATTGGCCAGCTGTCCTTCGGTAGAATCTCCGGCCGCGGTCACGGTCAGCACGCCTTCCGTGGCATCGGCGGGAATCGTCACTTCCGGAGCGGACAGTCCGCTGACACCCGGCACCTGGGGCAGGCTCAGTTTCACCGGCCCGGTGAAATCGTTCTGACGTTTGATGGTGACTTTGATTTCCGCCGAAGCACCTTTCTTCAGTGCTCCACCGGCTGGCACAGCCGCAGTCACCGTCACCGGAGCCTTGCGCACCTGAATGACCAGCGGCACGGAAGCCACCATCACGTTCGTGTTCTTGGGTTTGGCCGCGTTAGCCGCGTCGGTGGCCACTTTATCGGCAGCCTTCTTCGCAGCGTCCGCTGTCTTGACGGTGGCATCGGCCGCGGTCACGGCCGCTTCGGCCTTTGTTTTCGCTTCGGCAGCCGACTTCATGGCGGCCTGTGCGTCAACAAGTGCCTTCTCGGCTGCGGCCACGGCTTCCGCAGCCTTTTTGGCAGCTGCCTGAGCTTCTTCGAGTTTCTTCGCGGCGGCCTGCTTCTTTGCATCGTCGGCTTCAGCGTCCGCAGCGACTTTCTTCTGTTCTTCCGCCGCCTGTGTCACGGCTGTGGCGGCCTTCTGTTCTTCCTGCTTCTGCTTCGCCACTTCAGCCGTGGCCTGCTTGACGGCGTTATCCGCCTCTGTTGCCGCCTTGACAGCTGCATCACGTTCCGCGGCGGCCTTCTTCTGAGCCTCCTGGGCTGCTGTCAGTGCAGCCGTGGCGGCTTCAGCCTTCTGTTTGGCCCGTTCTGCCGCAGCCGGGTTCCGGCTGTAGGACACCGGCGCCTGACCGCTGAGGTAGACAGAGTATGTGGCTTCGGGAGCATTGCCGTTGATAAACAGGCGGCAGAGGGCTTCGGAATCTTCCTTCTTGATCGGTGCGACCTGCACCTGAATCTGCGAATTTGCGGGCAGGCCGGTCACGGCCAGCGTCACGGGATTTTCGAAGCCATTCCGGCGGATCAGTTTGACCGGAACCAGAATCTGATAGTTCTGTCCGCCTTCAAACCGCATGACATCGCTGGTCAGCTGGAACGGGGCTGCTTCATCGGTGATCGACAGTGACAGCGACTGAGCAACACGGGCATCCGGAGAGGTATTCGCCACCGCGTTCCGCAGCACGGTACCGGCCCGAACGGGG
>JAGQPV010000667.1 GCA_020426545.1 Planctomycetaceae bacterium | reverse complement strand
CTCGCCGGATCGACGCCCATCAGGTGGTACAGGGTGGCGAACACTTCCCGGAAGTGAACCGGTCGCTCGATGGGTTCTTCCGCGTAGCGGCTCGTCTGGCCGACGACCTGTCCGCCGCGAATTCCGCCACCGGCCAGCAGCGCGCTGGCGACGCCCGGCCAGTGATCCCGCCCGGCATTTCCGTTGATTTTGGGGGTGCGGCCAAACTCGCCCCACACCACGACCGCCACATCGTCCAGCAGGCCCTGCTGTTCCAGGTCGGTCACCAGCCCGGCCACGCCCGCATCCAGCAGCGGCAGCGTGCTGCGGCATTCGCTGAAGATGTTCTTGTGCCAGTCCCAGTTGTAGTCGCCCTGGCTCATTCTGCCGAACGGCCAGCGGCTGAAGCATAACGTGACGCACCGGGCTCCCGCCTGAATCACCCGGCGGGCCACCAGAAACTGCTCCAGCAGATCGCCGCCTTCCGGCAATGGACTTCCCGCCGGATTAAGACCGTACAGGCTGCGCGTGCGGTTGCCTTCCCGTGTGATATCCAGGGCTGCCGACAGTCGGGACGAAGTCAGCAGTTCGAAGGCCTGGCGATGGAATTCATCCAGCCCGTCCGACGGACCGGTGCCTTCCAACTGGCGGCGGTAGCTGTCCAGAGCCGTTCGCAGGGCCTGCCGCTGAGACAGACGCCCCGTGCTGATCCCGTTCAGGACGATGTTGGATCGATCGACCGACTGCACTTCGAATCCGGCATGGGCCGGGCCGAGATAACCGGCCTGTCCCGGCGGGGCACTGGTGACGAAACGGGCGTCGTAATGCACGGGAGTGAGATCGACCGAGGCCGGCATGCCTGGCCGTCCGGGACCATGGACTTTGGAGAGGACGGCCCCCAGTGAAGGCCAGCCACCGGGAGGATAACCGGGCACTTCGGCGGAAGCAGGCTGCTGCGGATGGCTCTCCCAGCCGGTGATGCACTGGTGAATATTATGGTCGTTGCGGGCTCCTACCAGCGTCCGCACGATGGCCATGCGGTCCATCAGCCGGGCCGTCCGGGGCAGCAGTTCACACAGGGAAATTCCCGGCACCGAGGAGGCGATCGGGTTGAGTTCTCCGCGAATTTCCGCGGGTGCCTCTGGTTTGAGGTCCAGCCAGTCGAGGTGTGTCGGGCCGCCGGGCAGCAGCACCATGATGACTGCTCTGGGAGACTTTGCTGCCGGCGGCTGCTGGCTTTCCGCCCGCAGAATTCCCGCCAGTGAAGCGCCTCCGAGGCCGAGCCCGCCCACCGTCAGGAAGTTCCGTCGCGAAAGCCCGTCGCACCACTGGCCCCCTGGTCCGGCGAAGTTCAGCATGATGGTGTCCTGTCTCAATCGGGTCGCTCGTCCGGCCAGCCGGACAGTTTCTGCCTTTGGGGAGATGCCCGACAGCCGGCCTGCTCATCCATCAACAATGGCTTATACCATAAGCGGGCATCCGGGGACACCTGGTGCGGCCGGGCCGACAGTGGGAAAAGACAGACTGGCGGAACCAGAGTCCGGTTACGGGGAGGAGGGCGGGTCCCGCTTGCAAATCGGCCGGCAGCGACCTGTAATCGACGATGAAAGATCGGAAGATCTGCTCTTCATCCGCCCGCCTGGTGGACTGCTGCCCGCTGTGCAGCTGCCCTTCCCGTTCAGGTGACAGTCCGCATCATGCTCGACCAGCTGACTTATCTGCTGCTGCAGGTTCGTAATTCCGATGACCCCATGCGGCAGCAGGAGGTGCGGAGCTTCGCCCGCGCCCTGCAGACGACGACCGCACGGATTGATGTCTTCGACCTGCTCAGCGGCCCGCTGCGCGAGGCGGACTGCCGCCAGGCGGATGTTATTCTGCTGGGGGGCAGCGGCCATTATTCGGTCGCCCAGAATGTGGAACAACAGGGCGACTGGCTGCCCCGCGCTCTCGATTCGCTGCGGCTGGTCTGCGAGCTGGACCGGCCCGTGTTTGCTTCCTGCTGGGGCTTTCAGGCTGTGGCCCGCGCCCTGGGGGGCCGGGTGGAACGTCATCCGGAGCGGGCTGAAGTGGGAACGCACCAACTGTTCCTGACGGAAGCCGGCCAGGCTGACCCCGTCTTCGGGGTGCTGGCTGGTGGGTTTACCGGACAGATGGGCCATGAAGACCATGTGGTGGAGCTTCCGCCTGATGCTGTGCTGCTGGCCTCCAGCGATCTGGTGCGGAATCAGGCTTACCGGCTGGCGGACCGCCCCGTGTACTGCACCCAGTTTCATCCCGAACTGAACCGCAGCGACCTCGTCGAGCGGGTGAATGCCTACCCCCGCTATGTGGAAGAGATCGCCGGGCAGCCGTTCGATGAGTTTCTGGCCACGGTGACTGACACACCGGATTCCGAGCGGCTGCTGTCACGGTTTGCCGCGCATGCGGCAGCCGGCCGGCCGCTGCGGACATCGCGGTGAGGCTGAGTCCGCCGGCGTGGAAGGCTGCAGCTCTCCGACTCTTCAGGGCATTTCCCGGGCCTGTTCCCAAGACAGTTTCCAGCCTCAGACACCGAGGCTGGCCGGTCAGGTTTCCGGAAACGACCTCAAGGCCCGAGGGTATAATGGTTTCCGCTTGACTGATATTTCCTGGAGACATATAAGCATTCCATAATAAGGCATGGAATGCCTTATGGTATCTCATACACCTCAAGCTGCCTCTGGGGCCGCCCGGTTCGGAATGTCCGGATCGTCGATTCTGTCGAGCTGTTCTGCCTGTCCGGGTGCCGGGTCTGAATCAGCAGCGCGTTCCACCGTACCCGAAACGGTTTCTACAGGAGCCAACGGAAATGGCCACAAAGACGACTGCTGCGAAGAAGGCGACCACGAAAAAGGCCGCCACCAAAAAGCCGGCTGCAAAGAAGCCTGCGACGAAGTCGACCAAGGCAAAGACCGGCGCAGCAAAGAAGACCGCCGCTCCGAAGGCCACGGCGAAGAAGGCTGCTACCAAGAAGGCGGCCACCACCAGGCCTGCGACGAAGTCGACCAAGGCGAAGACCGGTGCAGCGAAGAAGACGGCTGCTCCCAAAGCTGCAGCGAAGAAGACGGGTGCGACCAGGTCGGCCACGAAATCCACCAAGGCGAAAACAGCCGCTGCGAAAAAACCCGCCACAAAGCGGAAGGCTGCCGCCCCCAAGGCCACAACAACCACTTGATCGCATTGCAGGACGGGTAAGCCCCAGCGAGCTGACCTTCGCAGGCTGTACTCTGTGATACAACGGGCGACGGGCCATGCTGCATTTCGCAGCACTGGCCCGTGTTTATGCGCGGAGCTGTTTTTCGCGGACCGGGCCGGCAGGCTGGAAGTGCCACCCTGTGCGTGT